>JANOPV010000193.1:0-25505 GCA_031422035.1 Sphingomonas sp.
CGAGATAGGCGATCAGCGCCTCCATATCGGGCATCGGTTCGGTTTCGGCGGCGCGATATTGCTTGGTCCAGCGGCCGACCTGACGCTCAAAATAATTGCCCGGCCTGCCGTGATCGGTGAGGCCGGCTGCATCGACATCGATATTGTGGAGGGCGGCGAGCGTGTCGATCATCGCATTGTAGATTGCGGTGCGTTCGGCCGGCACCATCCCCGGCAGCGATCCGTCCCACAGGGTCCGACCATCGACCATGCCCATGACATAGAATATCGATCCGACGATGCTGTCGTCAGTGCACAAGCCATATTGGCGGGCGACCGGAAAGCCAGTGGGGAACAGCCCCGCTTGCACGCGATATTCACGGTCCACGGCGTGGGCAGAGGGCAGCAACTGCCCGAATGGCTTGCGCCGCAGCACATAATTGCCGGATGCGGCGGTGATCTTATAGGTTGGGTTCGATTGCCCGCCCTTGAACTTGGTCAGATGCAGCGGGCCGGTAAAGCCGTCGACATTAGCGGTCATCCACGCTGTCAGTGCTGCCTCGTCGAGCACATCCTGCCCCTCCGGCTCAACTGTGCCGACGAAATCGACTTCGGCGTTCGTCGTCATAATGCCCCTCCCGCTTGCGGGAGGGGTTGGGGTGGGCCTGAGCGCGGGGAAAGCGCGAGGCCGCTGCCCACCCCGTTGCGACTAGCGAACACGTTCGCAAGTCTTACTGCCCCTCCCGTAAACGGGAGGGGGAGAGATGGAATATTTCTCACGACCCGAACACGATCACGCTGCGTGCGCTGTCGCCGCGTTTCATTTTTTCAAAGCCGTCATTGATCGCCTCCAGCGGGATGCGTTCGGCGATCATGCTGTCGAGATCGAGCAGGCCGCGCAGATAGAAATCGACTAGCCGGGGGATGTCGACCGGAAAGCGGTTGCCGCCCATGATCGCGCCCTGGAGCTTTTTGCCCGAGAGGAGGTCCATCGCGCTGAGGCCGACTTTTTCCGACAGCGGCATCATGCCAAGGATGGTCGCCGTGCCACCGCGGCGCAGGCTGGATACGGCAAGCTGGGCAGAGGCGGGTCGTCCGACGGCTTCAATCGCATGATCGACGCCGCCGCGTGTCATTTCAACGATGCTCGCCGCTGCGCCCTCTGCCAGCGCATCAACCACATCGGTCGCGCCTAGTTTCATCGCCAGCGCGCGTTTTTCGGGCACCGGATCGGCGGCAATGATGCGGCCTGCGCCAGCGATCTTGGCGGCATTGATCGTCGCCAAGCCAACCCCGCCACAGCCGACCACGACCACCGTTTCGCCCGGCGTCAGCTTGCATGCGTTGAAGATCGCGCCCGCACCGGTGGTGACGGCACAGCCGATCACTGCCGCGCGGTCCAGCGGCATATCGGGGTTGATGGCGACGCAGGCATGTTCGTGGATCAGCATCATTTCGGCAAAGGCGCTGAGGTTCAACATCTGGTTGACGGGCGTGCCGTCGGCCAGCCGCAGGCGCGGTGCTGCGTCCCTGCCACGCCGGGTGTCGCCGCCCAGGCACAGCGCCATCCGGCCGGTTACGCAAAACTCGCAATGGCCGCAAAACGCCGACAGGCAGGTGACGACGGCGTCGCCGACCTTCACCGTGCGCACTTCGCTGCCCACCGCTTCGACGATCCCTGCTGCTTCATGCCCGGCGATGCAGGGCATCGCGTGCGGATAAGTGCCTTCGATGAAGTGCAGGTCCGAATGGCACAGCCCGCAAGCGACATTGCGGATCAGCACCTCGTGCGGGCCCGGATTATCGATCAGCACCTCGGCGATGCTGAGCGGGGTCCGAGCCTCGTTGAGTATCGCAGCCTTCACCGCCCGGCACTCGCCTTTGCCGCCGCAATCGCTTCGCGCCCGCCATATTTGCCGAACTCAGCGCGGGCGATGGAGCGGCTGTGCCCTTCATCGGGACCGTCGGCGAGCCGGAGCGTGCGCTGGTGCGCATAGGCCTGGGCAAGGCCGTAATCCTCGCTCACCCCGCCGCCGCCATGCGCCTGAATGGCATCATCGATAATCTGCAGCGCCATGTTCGAGGCCTGCACCTTGATCATCGCGATTTCGACCTGGGCAGCCTTGTTGCCCGCCCGGTCCATCATGTCGGCGGCTTTGAGGCACAGCAGCCGGGTCATTTCGATGTCGATCCGCGCGCGGGCGATCCGCTGTTCCCAGATGCTGTGCTCGGCGATTGCCTTGCCAAAGGCCACGCGGGTGAGCAGACGTTTCGCCATCTTCTCCAGCGCCTCTTCGGCAACGCCAATGGTGCGCATGCAATGGTGGATACGGCCCGGCCCAAGCCGCCCTTGGGCAATTTCAAACCCGCGCCCTTCGCCCAGCAGCATCGCGTCCACCGCGTTGACGCGGACATCCTTCAGCTCGATTTCCATATGGCCGTGCGGCGCGTCATCATAGCCGAACACTGGCAGGTGCCGCAGGATGGTGACGCCGGGCGCGTCCAATGGCATCAGCAGCATCGATTGCTGGCCGTGGCGTGCCCCTTCGGTGCTGGTCTTGCCCATGACGATAGCGACCTTGCAGCGCGGGTCACCCGCGCCCGACGACCACCATTTTACGCCGTTGATGACATAATCATCGCCGTCGCGCTCCATCCGGCATTCGATGTTGGTCGCGTCGGAGGAGGCAACCCGCGGTTCGGTCATCAGAAATGCCGAACGGATTTCCCCGTTCATCAGCGGGGTTAGATACCGCGCTTTTTGCGCTGCCGTGCCATAGCGGAACAGCACCTCCATATTGCCGGTGTCCGGCGCGGAACAGTTGAACACTTCGGATGCGAAACCGACCCGGCCCATTTCTTCGGCGCACAGGGCGTATTCGAGGTTGGTGAGGCCAGGGCCTTCAAACTCGAAAGTCTCATCGACATGATGATGGCCGCTATTGCGTGGCGGCATGAACAGGTTCCAGATGCCAGCCGCCTTGGCTTCGGCCTTCAGGTCCTGGACAATCTGGATGACCTTCCACCGATCTCCTTCGGCATCCTGTGCCTTGTAGGTGGCGACTTCGGGCCGCACCCGCCGCTCGATGAAGTCGCGCACTCGGTCGCGCCAATAAAGCTGCCGTTCGGTGGGTTCAAAATCCATGATGCCTTCATCCTCTTAGCCAAATGTTGCACCGCCCTTGCGGTGTTTTGTTACCAATTGCCAGCCGGAGCCCATGCAATATTTCGTTTCAGATGCTCACCGCGCAGCGTCCTTACCAGCAAGTGCCGCCACCATGGTTGCATGGCTGGCGCGATCAATCGGGAAACGGCGCAGCAGGAACAGCCCGATGGTGCCCAGCAGCAGCAGCGCGAGCGGGTAAGCAATAGCAATCCGGTCCAGCACCGCGTCAGGCACTGCACCGCGCACCGCGTCGTCAGGAAAAGCGGCGAACGACAGGATCATCCCGGCGACGAAAATCCCGATACCAGTCGCGCATTTCTGCATGAAGAAATAGCCGGCGAAGAATAGCCCTTCAGACCGGCGGCCGGTTTCGGCCTGCGATGCCTCCACCACATCAGCCATCATCGAGGATGTCAGCATCGCCAGCCCAATGGCAAAGGCGTTACCGAAGAGGACAAAGCCGAATAACGCCGGAATTGAAGCTCGTCCATCTGCGGTATCAAGCCAGCCAGCGGCGAACGCGGTGTACAGCAGCGTGTTAAACGAAAGCGCCAAAGCACCGCACAGCATCGCGGCCTTGAGCTTGCCGAGCCGACGAGCCAGCGGCGGCACGACGATGAAGGCGGCAATCATCGAGCCAAACAGCAACAAGGCATAAGCGGTGAGTTCCGACGACCGCAATTCCCAAACAAAGGTGAGGAGATAATTGGTCAGCGCAAATGTGATCCCCTGGTTGATAAAACCGAACAGGCCAGCGACGGCCAGGATCAGGAAAGCTCGGTTGGAGAGGGTTTGCCGCATCGCCGAAAAACCGTGTCGCTCGTCAGGCACCTGCCACTGTGGCTGGCGCATGAGATAACGGTGCTGGCCCAAAGCTGAGCCCAGCACCGAGACAGTCATCAGCGCCGCACCGAACAGCGCATAGGCATGAAAGCCGTTGATATTGGTGATGCCGCTGCCACCATCGGCGGTGTCGGCAAAAAATACGCCATAAGCCAGGATCAACAGCAATAGCCCGCCGCCCCATCCGAACAGAAAGCGTTGGCGCATAATCAGGGTGCGCTCATCATAGTCGGCAGACAGTTCCGGGACGAGCGCGACCGATGGCACCTCGCAACAGGCAACAAGGGTGCGGACGATGATCGCCCAGCCGATGAGCCAGGCGATCAGCACCATGTCACTCGCCCCGGCTGGCGGGTTCCACAGCATCAGCCAGCCAAGGCCGAGCGGCACAGGCGCAGCATAGAGCCACGGCAGACGGCGGCCCCAGCGGCTGCGTGTGTGGTCCGACCAGTGGCCGATCATCGGATCGACAAAGGCATCAGCGATGAGAGCAATCATGATTGCAGTGCCGACCAGCCCGGCATCAAGGCCCATGACCTGGTTGTAAAAAATCAGCAGAAAGGTGGAAAAGCCATTATCCTTCACCCCATATGCGATGGAACCAAGACCATGGGCGATCTTGATCCGTGTCGGCACTGGATCAGCCACCGGAACGATCGCGATGATCGGTGACGCGGGAGCAGAATCCGTGGCAGGCGTGACCAGTCCGG
The DNA here is from genome assembly GCA_031422035.1 of Sphingomonas sp. Lineage (GTDB taxonomy): Bacteria > Pseudomonadota > Alphaproteobacteria > Sphingomonadales > Sphingomonadaceae > Sphingopyxis. The sequence continues at coordinate 4,699 of JANOPV010000193.1, forward strand.
CCAAATGTCGATCTCCCATAGGCGCTTGCGCTGCCCGCTGTTGCGCGCGGATATTTGCGTTGTGATTCGCCACCTGTTTCGTCGCCATCCTATGGGGCTGACCCGTTTGGTCAACGCCGCTCTGCCTGCCGCTACGGCAAGGCGGGGTAAAGTGGCGACGGTTTCGTGGGGCTTGCAGTGGTGGCGAATCGCTTTACGTTCACGTCAACTAAAGCACCCGCCAGGAGAGAGTAGATGAGCGACTCGTTAGACGCCTTTCGTACCGAAATTCGCGCATGGCTGGAGGAAAACTGTCCTGCTGAAATGCGCGAGCCGGTGAAATCCGAGGACGATGTCTGCTGGGGCGGTCGTAATTGGGTATTCAAGAATGATGCTCAGCGCGTGTGGCTCGAACGGTGCGCGGCCAAAGGCTATACGGTGCCCGATTGGCCAAAGGCCTATGGTGGCGCGGGGCTGACCGCTGAACAGACCAAGGCGCTGAAGCAGGAAATGGCGCGGATCAAGGCGCGCTCGCCGCTCAACAGCTTTGGAATCTGGATGCTTGGGCCAGCGCTGCTGCACTTTGGCACTGAGGAGCAAAAGGTCCATTATCTGGGTCAGATCGCGCGCGGCGAAATCCGCTGGTGTCAGGGCTATTCGGAGCCGGGTTCAGGCAGCGACCTCGTCAGCTTGCAAACCTATGGTGAGGACAAGGGCGATCATTGGTCAGTGTCGGGCTCCAAGATCTGGACCAGCTATGCTGACAAATGCGACTGGATTTTCTGCCTCGTCCGCACTGACAAGACGAACAAATATCAAGGCATCACCTTCATGCTGTTCGATATGGAGACGCCGGGGGTCACCACCAAACCGATCCTGCTGATTTCCGGCAACAGCCCATTCTGCGAAACCTTTTTCGACAATGTCGCGGTGCCCAAGGATCAGTTCGTCGGCACCGTCAATCGCGGTTGGGATGTCGCGAAATATCTGCTCGGTCATGAGCGCGAGATGATTTCGGCAGGCGGCGCAGGCGGTGATATGCTGTCGGCGGGGGCGATGTTCACCAAGTCGATTGGCAAGAATGCCGCCGGTGAAATGGACGATCCGATCCTGCGTGCTGAAATGGCAAAGTTCGACACTGATGTCTTTGCCTATCGCGCGATGGGTGAGCGGTTCATGGATATGTGGAAAACTGGGCGGGCGCATCCTGCCAGTTCCAATATGATGAAATATGCCGGGACCGAGCTGAACAAGCGGCGGCATGAGCTGGTGATGTCCGGCTCCGGCTCGCAAGGGCTGGAATGGGATAGCGAGGAAACGCAAGGCGGCGCCCGCCCGCGCGGCTGGTTGCGGACCAAGGCGAACACGATCGAGGGCGGCACCAGCGAGGTAATGCTGAACGTGATCGCCAAGCGGATTTTGGAACTGCCGGGCGGCTAAAAAACTACCCTCCCGCTTGCGGGAGGGGTCGGGGCGGGCCAGTCGGCAACGCTCCCCTCTGCGCCATCCCTACCCCTAACCCCTCCCGCAAGCGGGCGGGGAATCGGAGACCGAAATGCCTCTATACCACAGCGAAGATCAGACGATGTTGAAGGACACCGCAGCCCCGTTCATCGCGGAAAGCGCGCCGATCAAGCATCTGCGTGCGCTACGCGACAGCAAGGATGAGACCGGGTTTTCCCGCGACCTGTGGGCGCAATTTGCCGAGATGGGGTTCACCGGGATTCTGGTGCCTGAGGACAAAGGCGGACTGGGTCTGGGCCATATGGAGGCCGGGATTGTTCTTGAAGAAATCGGGCGCAACCTGACTCCGTCGCCATTTTTGACGACATCGGTTGCCGCAGCCTCGGCGCTGAGAGCCGCGGGCGGCGCGCAGGCGGATATGTGGCTGCCCAAAATCGCGGCGGGCGAGGCGATCATCGCGCTGGCCATTGACGAAGGCGCAAAGCACCGGCCTGAACGGACGGCGATGACCGCCACCCGCTCCGGCAATGGCTTTCGCCTGTCGGGCAAGAAGGGCTTCGTGATTCACGGCCATGTTGCGGACATGCTGCTGGTTGCCGCGCGCACCGGCGGCAGCGCTGGCGAAACTGACGGGCTGACGCTGTTTGCTGTGCCAAAGGGTGCGGCTGGTCTCACCACCGATCCACGGCGGTTGGTGGACAGCAGCCTCGCCAGTCATGTGACGTTTGACGGGGTCGAGGTCGATGCCGACGCGGTCGTTGGCGAAGTCGACCAGGGTTGGGCGGCAATGGGACCATTGCTTAACGCCGCACGCACTGGCGCTGCGGCAGAGATGGTTGGAGTCGGCCAAGGCGCGATGGACATGACCATGGATTACCTCAAGCAGCGCAAGCAATTCGGCCAGCTGATTGGCGAATTTCAGGGCCTGCAGCACCGCGCTGCGCATCTCTATTCCGAGATGGAAATTGCCCGGGCGACGGTGATGAAGGCGCAGCAATTGCTCGATGAGGGCAATATCGGCGCTGAGCTGATGGTATCGGTGGCGAAAGCCAAGGCGGGCGAGATCGCCAATCTGGCGGTGCGCGAAGGCGTGCAGATGCATGGCGGCATCGGCATGACCGACGAATATGACATCGGCCTCTATATGAAGCGCGACCGTGCGCTGGCGGAGTTCATGGGTGACCTCCATTATCATCGCGACCGGGTGGCCCGGCTTAACGGTTATTGAGCGCACCCATTAACGACACGACGGAGAGACATATGGACCTCAAGACATTATTCGGCCTCGATGGCCGCATCGCTCTCGTCACCGGCGGATCGCGCGGGATTGGGGCGATGATCGTCGAAGGCTATCTCGCGGCCGGTTGCGCACGCGTCTATATCAGCGCCCGCAAAGAGGAAGAAATTGCGGCCGCGGTCGCCAGGTTTGGCGACAAGGTGATCGGTATTCCGATGGACCTATCGACCGTCGCTGGATGCCAGGCGTTGGCAGCAGAGATTGCGGCGCGGGAAACGCGGCTGGACATCCTCGTTAACAATGCTGGTGCTGCCTGGGGTGAGCCGTTTGAGACATTTGGCGAGGCGGGCTGGGACCGGACGATGGACCTCAACGTCAAATCGCCCTTCTTTCTGACGCAGGCATTGCATAATCTGCTGAAAGCCGGGGCGGCTGACGGCCGGGCGGCCAAGGTCATCAACATTGGTTCCATTGACGGGATGCGTCTGAATCCTTGGGAAACCTATGCCTATCATGCGTCAAAATCAGCGATTCTGTGGCTGACCAAGCGGATGGCGGCGCGGCTGATTAGCGATAACATCATCGTGACGGCGATTGCGCCGGGCGCATTTCCATCGACAATGAACAAGGCCGCGCGTGACCATGGCGATGCGGTGGCGCAGAATATTCCGTCGAAGCGCGTGGGTGTGGCCGAAGATATGGCCGCTGCCGCCATCTACCTCGCGGCCCCGTCAGGCGATTATGTGATCGGCGAGACAATCACCGTCGATGGCGGGCTGGTCCACGCCGACACGCGGACCAGCATAGGCGGGTAACTAAGCGGCGTCAGAAGCGAAAATTCACCGTCACCCGGCCGTTAAGCGGCGCGCCGGTGGAGATGTTATTATCGTTGTGCGCGTTCGGGAAATAGGTTTCGTCGGTGATATTCTCGACATTGACCTGAAGCTCTATCGCGTCGGACAGGGTGATGAACGCGGCGGCGTCAATCCGGGTATAGCCGGGGAGGCGGACCGCGTTGCTGATCGTTGCGAACTGCGCCGACTGGTGGCTGATGCCAAGGCCAAGGCCGAAACTGTCGTTAAAGTTATAGCGATTCCACAGGCTGAGTTGATGGCGCGGCACCTGCGCAACCAAACGGCCGGCGGGCGCCGCGGCAGTGGTTTCGGAAATCCGCGCGCGGTTGTGCGCGTAGCCCGCCGCGATGCTCCACTGCGGTGTGATGTTACCGGTTAATGCAACTTCCACGCCCGATGAGCGCTGTGCCCCGGTCTGGACGATGGTGCCCGGCACTGGCCCGGCGGCGCGGGTGTTGACCCGATCGAGCCGATAGACGGCGACGGTCGCGGTGAGCCGGTCGGTCAAATCCCATTTCGCGCCGATCTCGATATTGTCGAAGCGTTCGGGACGCAGGGTGGCCGATGTCGCGTCGAGGCTGATAAACTGATCGCCCGACTGCGGCAGCCATGAGCGAGCATAGCTGACATAGACTGAGCCGCGCGGCACCGGATGGATGATGAGGCCCGCGCGCGGCGACCACAGATCATCGACCCGGCTGGCGCTGGTGCCGGTGAAGCTGTTGGTGACGGTGGTGTTGACCCGATCATAGCGCAGGCCAGCGACGAGGCGGACCGCATCGCTCAGATTAAGCTGTTCCTGGACATAGGCGCTGACCTGTTCGAGATCGCCGACTGAGCGACGGTTGCTGTTGCCGGTCGGGCCAGACACGAAAAACACCGGCGGGATGACGGGCGTGGCGGCAAGGGTGACGGTGGTCCGGCGGCCCGCAGCGGTCAGGATGGCGGGATTGAAGAAGCCGTTGATCCGCTCGCTGATCGTGTCCTGGGCGGTATATTCAGCGCCGATCAGGAGGGTGTGATCGAGGCCGCCGATGCTGCCATCCCAGATCAGATTGGCCTGCGTGATCAGGGTTTCGCGGAGCAATATGTCGCGGTAGCCCTCGATGCTGACCGTGTTGGTGACACTGACCGGGGTGACCGCAAAGATGTTGCTATAGGCCTTGTCATAATCGCCGTAGAGCGCCTGGGTGGTCAGGCGGATGTCGTCGGTCAGCGGGGTCTCGCTGCGGAACGACACGACATGGGCTTCAAAGTTGGTGCGGTTGGTATCGGTGCGGCCGAAATATGTATCGCGAAAACCCAGGAGCGGTCCGGCGGGGCTGGCCAATGTGCCGGTGCGCGCCGATGGAATGCCGCGATCAACGCCGCGATCATCGTTGACATATTCATAGCCGAGCTGGACCGTGGTGCCGCCAATGCGTGCGCCGAGGACCGGGTTGATCGCGTAGCGGTCGCCGTCAAAACCGTCGCGGTGATTGTTGAGCGTTTCGTAAAAGCCGTTGATCCGGATCGCGGCGGTATCGGTCGCCAGCGGGACGTTGAGGTCGAGGGCGCCGTAAGCCGAACCAAAGCTGTCGGCAGAGAGGCTGCCGCCGATCAGCAGGTCGTCGAGCAAGGCGCCTTTGGTGATGCGGTTGAGGAGCCCGCCGCCGCCGCCGCGGCCGAACACCATGGCATTGGGGCCGCGGTGCACCTCCACCCGGTCGACATTATAGAAGCTGCGATAATATTGGACGTCATCACGCAGGCCATCGACGAAAAAGTCGGCGGTGCTGTTATTGCCGCGGATCGTGAGCTGATCACGATGTCCCTCGCCCTGGCCAGCGGCGACACCGGGGACGAGACGGGCAAGGTCGGCCATCGAACGCACGGCCTGATCGGCGAGCTGTTCGCCGGTGACGACAGCGATGGATTGCGGGACGTCGAGGATGTCGGTGTCGGTTTTCGTGCCACTGGTCGTGGTCAGCACGCGGTAGTCGTCGACCTGGCCGGTGACGATAATCGGCTGACCATCGTCGCTGTCCTGCGTGGTGGTGGTCGCGGCGGCGGGAAGGGCGGTGACCAGCGCGAGGAGGCTGACGGAACGAAGAAGCATGAGAGTGGACGCCTTTGTGGAAGTAGCCGAGCATTTTTTTGGATTGCAAGGCTGGGTGCTGCAAAGGTCGATAATGCGAAGCGTTCTTATTAGCAAGATTGGCGCGAACTTTTCTTTTCGGCGAGCCGCCGGCAATGCTAGGCGGGGATGAGCAACAGGGGAATGCGACGATGCACGCGACAATCTGGCACAATCCGGCGTGCGGCACGTCGCGCAAGACGCTGGCGATTTTGCAGGCGGTGCCCGGCGTGACGCTTACCGTGATCGAATATCTGAAGACGCCGTTTCAGCGGGCGATACTAATGGCGCTGATTGCCGATGCGGGGCTCAGCCCGCGCGACGCCCTGCGCTTGCGCGGGACCGATGCTGAGGCGCTAGGGCTCGATGCTGCGGACGATGCGGCGATCCTTGACGCGATGGTGGCGAATGCGGCCTTTGTGAACCGCCCCTTTGTGCGGACCGGCAAAGGCGCACGATTGTGCCGACCGCAAGCTGTGGTGCAGGAGATTTTGTGACGGGGTCAGCGTGCCGCTGAGGCGACCGTCCCGGCGGCTACGGTTAACCGCAGCGCGTTCTCATCCATCGCCGTAAACAGGTCAGGCTCGGTGCCGGTCAGCCAGCATTGGCCGTCGCTGTCGAGCAATCGCGCGAACAGCAGACGTCGCCGATCAGGGTCGAGATGCGCGGCGATTTCGTCAAGTAACAAGAGCGGGCGCTGCCCGCGCCGCGCGGTGACAACATCACCATGGGCGAGCACCAGCGACAGCAGCAGCGCCTTTTGCTCCCCGGTTGAGCATAAGCTAGCGGGCATCGCGCTGGCGGCGTGGTGGACCAGCAGATCCTGTCGGTGCGGGCCAAGCAGCGCGCGCCCGGCGCGCGCATCCTGCCGCCGATTATCGTGTAGCGCGCGGGTTAAATGGGCGGCGCCCCACGGTTGGTCGCGCCGCGCGCCATCGTCCGCCAGCTGGAGGTCGGGCAGCGGAAAGCCGTCGGTTGGTGCGGTTGATACCTGGGTGGTGAGCGCGGCGACCATCGCATGGCGGGCACGATCAAGTTCGGCTCCATGCTCGCCCATTTGCGCCTCCAACGCGGCGAGCCACCGAATGTCGGGCGCGGCGGAATCGGCCAGCAGCTTTGAGCGCGCCCGGGTGGCAGCCTCATAACGGCTGGCGGCACGGGCATGGCCGGGGACCAGGGCGAGGGTCAGCCGATCCACAAAGCGCCGCCGCGCCGATGCCCCGTCCATGAACAAGCGGTCCATCGCCGGGGTCAGCCACACCAGCGCAATCCATTCGGCCAGTGCGTTCAGCGCATGATCGGCCCCGTTGATCCGGGCGCGGCGGCGACCGAGCGCAGCCCCGCGCGTGCCGGTGCCAAGAATAAGCGGTGCAACCGGGGTCTGGTCGGCGGCCCCATCCACGCGGCATTCGGCGGAAACGGCAAAGCCATCGACCGCATGCCGTGCCGCCATGTCTGGCAGCGCGGCTGATCTGAGACCGCGACCGGGCGCGAGCAGCGACAAGGCTTCGAGAATATTGGTCTTGCCGGCCCCATTGGCCCCGGTGAGAATAATCGCCGGCGCATCGCAGGCAAAGGTCGTCGCCCGGTGATTGCGAAAATCAGTGAGGGATAGTCGCACCACATGCATGGTCATCGGCATAGCGGGGCGGGTGCGTGAGCGCTATTCGCAAATAGTGATGAGAAAAATCCCAGTAGATGGGAAAAAATACGATATTTATGGAATATGAATAGGCCATTTTAGGAAAAACGCGGTTGGATAGGCTGGAAACGCGCCATTTCTGGCAATTGGCACGCCCTATGCAATGCTGTTGGTATCCCGCCGGATCGTCCGGTGGACCCAATCAGGAGAACCAGCATGACCCGTTTCGACCTTAACCAAATCGCCAGTGTCAGCGCCGCCTTTGTCGTGGCTGTGACCGCCACCACGATGTTGTTTGCCGCAACCGTCGTTCCCGCTGCTGCAGTCGTCGTCGGCGTCGCCTGACCGCCCCCAGCCCGTATCGCTCACCCAACCAAAGGACAGACCCATGACCCGCATCGATTTTGACACCATCGCCTCGACCGCCGCCGCCAGCTTTGTTGCGCTTACCGCAACGCTGATGCTGTTTGCCGCCGCCACTGTTCCCCATGCTGTCAGCTTCGTCGCCTGAGCGGCGCGCTGACACCCTACTCGACAGGATAATCACCATGACAGAACCCCTCCGCCTCGACCGTGACCGTGGCAAGCTCCTCGGCGTCTGCGCCGGCATTGGCCGCACCCTGGGCATCGACACGCTGCTCGTGCGGATCGCCTTTGTCGCCAGCGTCCTGATCGGCTTTGGCTTTCCGGTGCTGCTCTATTTCATCATCGCCTTGCTGGCGGATTGATCGACCAACACCCGGCCGCTCCAACATAGGCGAGCGGACTACGCTAAGGCATCGCGACCAACGAAAAGCCCCGCCGGATAGTCTCCGACGGGGCTTTCGTGTGTTCGTGGCTGGCGTGTCAATCGCTAGCGATCATTCCTGATCGTCAGCTGACACCACGGTCGCATCATCGGTGACCATCGCTGCGAGCGGATCGTCGCCGATCGCGGCTTCGGGCCCCTGTGCCAGTTCGGCAGCATGTTCCTGCGCTGCGGTTTGCGGAGCGACCAGATTAGCCTCATTGGCGACCCGCATTTGCGCGCGCAGGGCGGCATCGCGGGACGTTGCGGTGACCCGAACCCGGCTCATCGCGGCACCGGTGCCGGCCGGGATCAAGCGCCCGACGATCACATTTTCCTTAAGGCCCAGGAGCGTGTCGACCTTACCCTGCACCGATGCTTCGGTGAGGACGCGGGTCGTTTCCTGGAAGGAAGCGGCAGAGATGAAGCTACGCGTTTGCAGGCTCGCCTTGGTGATGCCGAGCAGCACTGGCTTGCCTTCGGCCGGCCGCTGTTTGGCGGTCAGACGGGCATTGGCTTCGTCCATCTCGTCGCGATCAACCTGTTCGGCTGGCAGCAAGGTGGTGTCACCACCGAACGTGATTTCAACCTTTTGCAGCATCTGGCGAACGATCACCTCGATATGCTTGTCGTTGATCTTGACGCCTTGCAGACGGTAGACTTCCTGAATTTCGCTGACCAGATATTCGGCCAGCGCTTCGATGCCGAGCACCTCCAGGATGTCATGCGGATCAGGCGAACCGGAGACGATGGTATCGCCCTTTTTGACGAAATCGCCTTCCTGAACTTCGACGATCTTTGACTTGGCCACCAGATATTCAACCGGATCGCCTTCCTCAGGAACGATGGCGAATTTGCGCTTCGCCTTATAATCCTTGAGGAATTCGACCTTGCCGCTGATCTTGGCGATCAACGCATTGTCCTTTGGCTTACGCGCCTCAAACAATTCGGCAACGCGCGGCAGACCGCCGGTGATGTCGCGGGTCTTGGCAGCTTCACGGCTGACACGGGCGAGCACGTCACCCGCAGCGACCATTTGCCCGTCCTCGATCGAGATCGTCGTGCCGGGTGCGAGCAGATAGCGCGCAGCCTCTCCGGTTTTCTCGTCATGCAGGGTCAGGCGCGGCTGGAAGTCTTCCTTTTTGCTGCGACCGCTGGAGCGATATTCGATGACGACGCGCTGGGCGATGCCGGTGGCTTCGTCAACGAGTTCGGTCAGCGTCTTGCCGTCGACCAGATCCTGGAAGCGGACGATACCCGGTTGCTCGGTAATGACCGGCAGGGTGAACGGATCCCACTCAGCGATCCGCTGGCCGAGGACGACGGAATCGCCATCATTGCCCAACAGCACCGCGCCGAATGGCAGTTTGTGCACTGCGCCTTCGCGGCCATTATCGTCGACGATGACCAGTTCGGCACCGCGGCTCATGTTCAGGCGGCGACCGCGCTTGTCGACAAGCGTCGGCATGTCGCGGAACACGAGCTTGCCGTCGATCACCGCTTCGAGGTGCGACTGTTCATTGACCTGCGCCGCGCCGCCGATGTGGAAGGTCCGCATCGTCAGCTGGGTGCCCGGCTCACCGATGGACTGGGCGGCGATAACGCCGACCGCTTCACCGATGTTGACGGGCGTGCCGCGGGCCAGATCACGGCCATAGCATTTGCCGCACACGCCCATCTTGGTTTCGCACACCAGTGGTGAGCGAATTTGCGTGGCGGTGATGCCCAGCGCCTCGATCGTCGTGATGTGGCTTTCCTCAAGCAGCGTGCCTGAGGGAACCGCGACCTTGCCGGTCGAGACGTCAACAATATCCTCAGCCAGCGTCCGGCCGAGGATGCGTTCACCAAGCGAGGCGATGGTCGAACCGCCCTGAACGATGGCGCGCATTTCGAGGCTGCGGGTGGTGCCGCAATCCTCTTCGATGACGACGCAATCCTGGCTGACATCGACCAGACGGCGGGTCAGGTAACCAGAGTTGGCAGTTTTCAGCGCGGTATCGGCCAGACCCTTTCGGGCACCGTGGGTGGAGTTGAAATATTCAAGGACGGTCAGACCTTCCTTAAAGTTTGAGATGATCGGCGTTTCGATGATCTCACCCGATGGCTTGGCCATCAGGCCGCGCATGCCGGCAAGCTGCTTCATCTGGGTCTGCGACCCACGCGCGCCGGAATTGGCCATCATATAGATCGAGTTGACCGGCGCCTGACGACCATTGGCCATCATCGGCGTCGCCCGGATCTCGTCCATCATCGCGTTGGCGACCTTGTCACCACAGCTCGACCAGGCATCGATCACCTTATTATATTTTTCCTGCTGGGTGATGAGGCCGTCCTGATATTGCTGTTCAAAGTCCTTGACGGTCTTCTTGGCCTCTTCGACCATCGCAATCTTGGCGTGCGGGATGATCATGTCGTCCTTGCCGAACGAGATGCCAGCCTTGAACGCGTGGCGGAAACCAAGGCCCATGATCGCATCGGCGAACAGCACGGTCTCTTTCTGACCGGTGTGGCGATAGACCTGATCGATGACGTCGCCGATTTCCTTTTTGGTGAGGAGGCGGTTGACGACATCGAAGGGCACGGTGTGCGATTTGGGCAGGCATTCGCCCAACAGCATCCGGCCCGGCGTGGTTTCAAACCGGCGCATATATTGCTTACCGGCTTCGTCGGTCTGCGGCACGCGGGCGGTAACCTTGGTGTGCAGGGTTACGGCACCGGCATGCAGCGCCTGATGCACTTCGGCCATGTCGGCGAGCAGCATGCCCTGACCAGGCTCATTTTCCTGCTCGATGCTGAGATAATAGAGGCCCAGGATCATATCCTGCGACGGCACGATGATCGGCTTGCCGTTGGCAGGGCTCAGGATGTTGTTGGTCGACATCATCAGGACGCGGGCTTCGAGCTGCGCTTCCAGCGACAACGGCACGTGGACAGCCATCTGATCGCCATCGAAATCGGCGTTAAAGGCCGAGCAGACGAGCGGATGCAGCTGGATCGCCTTGCCCTCAATCAGCACCGGTTCAAACGCCTGGATGCCCAGACGGTGGAGCGTTGGCGCGCGGTTGAGCATGACGGGATGTTCGCGGATCACCTCTTCGAGGATGTCCCACACCTCACGGCGTTCCTTCTCAACCCATTTCTTGGCTTGCTTGAGGGTCATCGACAGACCCTTCGCATCGAGCCGCGCGTAGATGAACGGCTTAAACAGTTCGAGCGCCATCTTCTTGGGCAGGCCGCACTGATGCAGTTTCAGTTCTGGCCCCGTAACGATGACCGAACGGCCCGAATAGTCGACGCGTTTGCCGAGCAGATTCTGGCGGAAGCGGCCCTGCTTGCCCTTCAGCATGTCGGATAGTGATTTCAGCGGACGCTTGTTGGCGCCGGTGATGACCCGGCCACGACGGCCATTGTCAAACAGGGCGTCGACGGCCTCTTGCAGCATGCGCTTTTCGTTGCGGACGATGATGTCCGGCGCGCGCAATTCCATCAGCCGCTTCAACCGGTTGTTGCGGTTGATGACGCGGCGATAAAGATCATTGAGATCGGACGTCGCAAAGCGGCCACCGTCCAACGGCACCAGCGGGCGCAGTTCTGGCGGGATCACGGGGACGACCTGGAGGATCATCCACTCAGGGCGGTTGCCTGAATCGATGAAGCTTTCCACGATCTTCAAGCGCTTGATGATCTTCTTCGGCTTCAGTTCCGACTTGGTTTCAGCCAGGTCGATCAGCAACTGATCGCGCTCGGCCTCAAGGTCGAGCTGTTCGAGGAGAACGCGGATTGCCTCTGCGCCGATGCCGGCGGAAAAGGCGTCTTCGCCATATTCATCCTGCGCGTCGAGCAGTTCATCCTCGGTCAGCAGCTGGAATTTTTCCATCGGCGTCAGGCCGGGTTCGAGCACGATATAGGTCTCGAAATACAGAACGCGCTCAAGCTGCTTCAACTGCATGTCGAGCAACAGGCCGATGCGGCTCGGCAGTGACTTCAGGAACCAGATATGGGCAACCGGGGCGGCGAGCTCAATATGGCCCATGCGCTCGCGCCGGACCTTGGTCACGGTGACTTCGACACCGCATTTTTCGCAGACGATGCCCTTATACTTCATGCGCTTATACTTGCCGCACAAGCACTCATAATCCTTGATCGGGCCAAAGATGCGCGCGCAGAACAGACCATCGCGTTCGGGCTTGAACGTGCGATAATTGATGGTCTCGGGCTTTTTGATTTCCCCGAAGGACCAGCTGCGGATGCGATCCGGGCTGGCGATACCGATCTTGATCTGGTCGAACGTCTCGGGCTTGGCGACCGGGTTCATGAAGTTGGAAATCTGGTTCATAAATTATCCTCAATCCAGTTCCCCTCGCGCGCGGCGGAAGGGGTTAGGGGTGGGGGTGAGTGACGCGAGCGAACGGCGTTCGCCCCACCCCCGGCCCCTCCCGCAAGCGGGAGGGGGGGAATTGCTTATTCGGCAGCTTGGGCGAGTTCGTCGCCCTCGCCTTGGGTCTCATCGACGTTCGATTTCAGCTCTACATTGAGGCCGAGCGAGCGCATTTCCTTGACCAGCACGTTAAAGCTTTCTGGGATGCCGGCCTCAAAGCTGTCGTCACCCTTGACGATGGCTTCGTACACCTTGGTCCGGCCGACGACGTCATCGGACTTCACCGTCAGCATTTCCTGCAACGTGTAGGCCGCGCCGTAGGCCTGGAGCGCCCAGACCTCCATTTCCCCGAAGCGCTGGCCACCGAACTGCGCCTTACCGCCCAGCGGCTGCTGGGTGACGAGGCTGTAGGGGCCGATGGAGCGGGCGTGGATTTTGTCGTCAACCAAGTGATGCAGTTTCAACATATAGATGTAGCCGACGGTGACCTTACGATCGAAGCGATCGCCGGAGCGGCCGTCGAACAGGTCAACCTGGCCGCTATCATCGAGGCCAGCGAGGCGGAGCATGGCCGACACATCGGCTTCACGCGCGCCATCGAACACCGGGGTAGCCATCGGCACCCCGCCGCGCAGATTTTCGGCGAGCTCAACCAGCTGATCGGCGTCACGTGCGTCGATTTCAGCATTATAGCTTTCGCCGTATACGCGCTTGAGCGTTTCCGCGATGGCCGCTGGCGGCTTGCCACCAGTGACACCTGGGTTCGCTTCACGCCATGTGTCGAGCGCGTCGCCAATCTGTTTGCCGAGACCGCGAGCCGCCCAGCCGAGATGGGTTTCAAAAATCTGCCCGACATTCATCCGGCTCGGCACGCCAAGCGGGTTGAGGACGATGTCGACCGGCGTGCCATCTTCGAGGAACGGCATGTCTTCTTCGGGCAGGATGCGGCTGATGACGCCCTTATTGCCGTGACGGCCAGCCATTTTGTCACCCGGTTGGAGTTTCCTCTTCACCGCAACATAGACTTTGACCATTTTGAGCACGCCTGGCGCGAGTTCATCGCCGCGCTGGAGCTTTTCGACGCGATCGTCAAAGCGGTCGTTGATGACCTTGATCGCCTCGTCATATTGCGCCTTGACCGCTTCGAGGTCCGATTGGACCGCATCGTCGGTGACGGCGAATTTCCACCAGTCGGCCCGCTCAACATCGCCCAGCACCGCTTCGGTCAGCTCGCTGCCCTTCTTGATGCTCTTTGGTGCCGAACCGACAGTCTGACCGACCAGCATTTCGCGCAGACGCGTGAACGTCGCGCGGTTGAGGATGCCGCGTTCGTCGTCGGCATCCTTTTTCAGCCGTTCGATTTCCTCGCGCTCGATGGCCATCGCGCGCTCATCCTTGTCGATGCCGTGGCGGTTGAACACCCGGACCTCGACAACGGTACCGGAAACGCCCGGCGGCAGTTTTAGCGAGGTATCGCGGACGTCGCTGGCCTTTTCGCCGAAAATGGCGCGCAGCAGCTTTTCTTCCGGCGTCATCGGGCTTTCGCCCTTTGGCGTGATCTTGCCGACGAGGATGTCGCCTGGCTCAACCTCTGCGCCGATATAGACGATGCCCGCCTCATCGAGGCTGCGCAGCGCTTCTTCGCCGACATTGGGAATGTCGCGGGTGATGTCCTCTGGCCCCAGCTTGGTATCGCGGGCCATGACTTCAAACTCGTCGATGTGGATCGAGGTGAAGACGTCGTCCTTGACGATCCGTTCGGAGATCAGGATCGAATCTTCGTAATTATACCCGTTCCACGGCATGAACGCGACGAGGCTGTTGCGGCCCAGTGCGAGTTCGCCAAATTCGGTCGATGGACCATCGGCGATGATTTCACCCTCGGTCACATAGTCGCCTACCTTCACCAGCGGACGCTGGTTGATGCAGGTCGACTGGTTCGAGCGCTGGAACTTGTGCAGCCGATAGATGTCGACGCCGGACTTGCCCGCGTCGATTGACCCGGTGGCGCGCACGACGATACGGGTCGCGTCCATCTGGTCAACGATGCCAGCGCGGCGGGCAGCAATGGCGGCCCCCGAATCGCGGGCGACGGTGGCCTCCATGCCGGTGCCGACAAAGGGTGCCTCGGCCTGGACCAGCGGCACGGCCTGACGCTGCATGTTCGAGCCCATCAGCGCGCGGTTGGCGTCATCATTTTCCAGGAAGGGAATGAGCGACGCGGCAACCGAAACCAGCTGCTTTGGCGACACGTCCATCAGGGTGACAGTATCGCGCGGGGCCATGACGAATTCGCCAGCTTCACGGGTGCTGACCAGTTCTTCGACAAAACTGCCATCGGCATTGGTTTCAGCCGATGCCTGCGCGACGGTGTGCTTCTGCTCTTCCATCGCCGACAGATAGACGACGTCGGTCGTTACCTTGCCGTCGATAACCTTGCGGTACGGGGTTTCGATGAAGCCATATTTATTGACCCGGGCAAAGGTGGCGAGGCTGTTGATCAGGCCGATGTTCGGCCCTTCTGGCGTTTCAATCGGGCAGATGCGGCCATAATGGGTCGGGTGAACGTCGCGGACTTCAAAGCCCGCACGCTCACGGGTGAGACCGCCTGGCCCGAGCGCTGACACGCGGCGCTTGTGCGTCACTTCGGACAGCGGGTTGGTCTGATCCATGAACTGGCTGAGCTGTGACGAGCCGAAAAATTCGCGCACGGCGGCAACGGCTGGCTTGGCGTTGATCAGGTCGTTCGGCATGACGGTCGAGACATCAACCGAGCTCATCCGTTCCTTGACTGCGCGCTCCATCCGCAAGAGCCCGACGCGATACTGGTTTTCCAGCAATTCGCCGACCGAGCGGACCCGGCGGTTGCCGAGATTGTCGATGTCGTCAATCTCGCCCTTGCCGTCCTTCAGGTTCACCAATTCCTTGACTACGGCGAGAATGTCTTCGCGGCGCAGGGTGGTAAGATCAGGATCGGCATCGAGGCCGAGACGCATGTTGAGCTTGACCCGGCCAACGGCGGACAGGTCGTACCGCTCGCCATCAAAGAACAGCCCGGCAAACAATGCTTCGGCGGTTTCCTTGGTCGGCGGCTCGCCCGGGCGCATGACCCGGTAAATGTCGGACAATGCCTGGTCGCGATCTTCGGCCTTATCGACCTTGAGCGTGTTGCGCATCCATGGGCCGGTGTTGACATGATCAATGTCGAGCAGGTCGAGCTGGTCGATGCCGGCGGCGTCGAGCTTTTCGAGGTTTTCGGCGGTCACTTCATCACCGGCTTCGATGTAAATCTCACCAGTGGTTTCGTTGATCAGATCATAGGCCGAATAGCGACCAAAGATTTCCTCGGTCGGGATCAACAGGGTCGTCAGGCCATCCTTGGCCGCCTTGTTGGCGAGGCGCGGGCTGATTTTCTGCGCCGCCGCAAAGACGACTTCGCCGCTGGTCGCGTCAACGACGTCATAGGCAGGTTTTACACCGCGCCACGCATCAGGCGTGAACGGAATTTTCCAGCCATTTTCAGCGCGGGAAAAAGCGGCGGTCGTGTAGAAATGGCCGAGGATTTCTTCACCATTATAGCCCAACGCGAACAGCAATGCGGTGACCGGCAGCTTGCGCTTGCGATCGATGCGGACGTTGACGATGTCCTTGGCGTCAAATTCAAAGTCGAGCCATGAGCCGCGATAGGGGATGACCCGAGCGGCGAACAAATATTTGCCCGACGCATGGGTTTTGCCGCGATCATGATCGAACAAGACGCCCGGCGACCGGTGCATCTGGCTGACGATAACGCGCTCGGTGCCGTTGATGATGAAGGTGCCGTTGCCCGTCATCAGCGGCATGTCGCCCATATAGACGTCCTGCTCCTTAATATCGAGGACCGAGCGGGTGTCGGTGTCGCTGTCGACCTCAAAGACGATCAGCCGCAGCGTAACCTTCATTGGGGCGGCATAAGTCAGCCCGCGCTGGCGGCATTCCTCGGTATCATATTTCGGATCTTCGAGGACATAATGGACGAAATCAAGCTCGGCCGTGCCGGCGAAATCGCGGATCGGGAACACGCTGCGCAGCGTTTTTTCGAGACCGGAGACATAGCTGGTCCGGGGATCTGACCGGAGAAACTGTTCGTAGGATTCGCGCTGCACCTCAATGAGGTTGGGCATATGAATCGCTTCGTGGATGTTGCCGAACAATTTGCGGATGCGCTTGCTCGCGGTTGCGATGAGCGGTGCCGCCGGGGCCTTGGTTGCCATGTCGTTGAAAGCCTTTGCAAAATGCTGGGGCGCAACAAAACGCGCAACGACCCGCGCGGCCCAATTCAGATGAACTGGTCGGCAGGTTTTTGCGGCGTCCTGAACCTCTGGCGATCACTTCTGTGGGTGCACTGCGCGACGGCACACCCGGTCCCGATCAACCGGAGGATGTTGGATATAGGGACGCAGCCGCCCGCTGTCAAACCGGTCGATCACCACCAGGGGTTCCGATTCACCCCCACTTGCATATTGATAAACAATATATTACATACCGCTTATCAATAAATTTCCGGAGGTGGACGATGATTGCATTTAGTCGCTGGACATTGCGCGTGTTGAACTGGCTCAACTGGGGCGTTGGCGTTGTGGTGGTTGTGATCGGGCTCATGGTCGGCTTTGTCTATCCCGAGCCGTTTCTGGAGGCGGCACGCGCCAGCGGCAATGCCGCCCCCGAGGCACTACTGGGCTGGCTGCAGGTTGCGCTGCCGGCGACAGCGCCGATGATTGTGCTGATCCACATCATCGTGACCCGGCTTATCGCCATCATCGACAGCATCCCAAGCGGCAGCGCCTTCAGCATCGTCAATGCCGACCGTTTGCGGATGATCGGCTGGGCATTGTTCGGCACCCAGCTGCTCGACCTCGTGATCGGCCTCTATGCGGTGCGGGTGAGCGAACAGACCGGCGATTATATGGGCTGGGGGTTCGGCTTTACCGGTTGGCTGGCGGTGCTGTTGCTGTTCGTCCTCGCGCAGATCTTTCGCGATGGTGCGGCGATGCGGGACGAGCTGGAAGGCACGGTCTGATGGTCAACTCCGACATGCCTCCACCCGTCATGACCGTCATTGTCCATCTCGATGACCTGTTGCACGCGCGGCGGATGACGCTGACCGAGCTGTCGGAGCGGGTCGACATCACCCTGGCCAATCTGTCGATCCTGAAAACTGGCAAGGCTAAGGCGATCCGCTTTTCCACTTTGGCAGCGATTTGCGGCGCGCTGGACTGTCAGCCGGGCGAGTTGCTGAGCGTCGGTGCAGGTGCGGGGGAGGAGGCGTGATGATGCGGGCAATTAGGGCAATCGGCGGCGTGCTGGGCGGTTGGCTGAGCGGGGCGTGGTGGGTGATGCGGGTTGCGCCGTGGATTGCGCTGTTCGCGCTGTTGACCGAGGGGGCGCAGCATGTTGCGGAAATCCAGCTCGGTATGTTTGGATCGCGGGCGGCGTTTACCGCGCTGGCCGATGACGCCACGCGTTGGGCGTTCGGTTATGCCAAGATTGCCGGGTTGCTGCTGTCGGTGTTGATTGCGGCGCGGGCGGTGGCGCTGGGATCGGCGGCGCGCGCGGTGCGCCCCGGCTGGCGGGCGCTGGTGACGGTGGTCGCGCTGTTAGTGCTAACCACCGGCATTGATCTGGCGGCAAAGAGCGCAGCGGCGTTGGCGGCGCTGCCCGAACCGGTGCTGATGACCATGAACCTGGTGGCGCAGACTGTGCTTACGGTGTTCCTGCTGGCGGCACTGTTTGACGACAGGCTGATCGGTTGGCGCGGCTGGTGGCAGGGCTTTAAGGGATCGCTGGTGATGATTGTGCTGGCGGCGCTGGCATGTGTGCCGATGCAAATGGTGCACGGGTTGAACCACAGATTTGCCCTAGGTGCCCCGGATGCTTCGGTGTGGGCGCTGATGGCGTTTGATACGCTGTGGATCGGGGCACTGGCGGTGCTGCTGGGCAGCGCGCTGGCAACCGGATGGCGGACATGCGTGCCGAACGCGGTGCCCCAGCAGTAAATAACCAAATAGGCTCTTTACGCTTGACAACGACACGCTGTTCCGGTAAACCTAGTCACCATGAGGAATTGCGAATCGCTCCCGGCCACTGGCTGGGGAGGGGCGGCGCGGGAGGGCGGTATCGCCTGACTGCGCGGCCCCTTTTTGCGTCTAGCGGACATATAATCGGAGGTGGCGATGGCGGGCAATCACAATGCAAATCCGGTGGTGCCGGACCAGGCGCGGATCATCGCGTCGGGAACAGCGCGGCCTATGGTGGTGGCCGAGCAGCGGTCGAGCGCTGGCGTTGGCCTGCAGGTGCGCAAACCTAAGCGGAATGCGTTCACGCTGGCCAAGCAGGCGAAGTTTTTTGCCCGACTGGCCGAAACATCGAATGTGAAGGCGGCGGCTGAGCATGCCGGGGTATGCCCAACGACGATCTGGAACTGGCGGCGCAAGGATGCCGAATTTGCCCGGGCGTGGGCGATGGCGCTGGCGCAGGGCTATGCCGACCTGGAGATGCGGATGCTGGCGCAGGCGCGGTTCGGGGCGACAAGCGAGGCCGAGGTGATCGTTGAGGATGATGGCAAGCGCCGGGCGCGGGCGCGGCGCGACACCCCGGGGCATGGCCGCCTGATGCTGATGATGCACAATGCAACGGTGCGGTCGGGCGAGGATGGCGGTGATGATGAAGCGGCGAATGATGATGACGCAGCAGCGGCACCAGTGGAGAGCATCGACGCCCTGATCGCTCGGTTACGCGATGCGCTGACGACGGTAATCGGTCGGCGTGGCACCGGCACCGGCACCGACACTGGCTCTGGTGCCGATGACTGAGGCGGTCTTGGATGGGTTTACATGCTCGCTCGCTGAGATACTCGCAACATTGAATGAGGATGAGCAGACGGCGGTGCGAGCGGCAGTCGGCGAGGTTGGCTGGCTGCGACTGAGCGGGCAATGGGCGCTGACCGCGCGCCCGGCGCAGTTGGCACCGGCCGGCGACTGGCGGCTGTGGCTGATGCTGGCGGGGCGTGGATTTGGCAAGACGCGCGCCGGGGCACAATGGGTTGATGCGCTAGCACGCGGCCACCGGGGCCTCCGGATCGCGCTCGTCGGCGCAACGGCGGGCGATGTCCGCCGGGTGATGGTCGAGGGCGATAGCGGGATATTAAACCTGCCGGCCGTGGTGGGGCCGCGGCCGCTGTGGCGACCGACGCTGAACCGCTTGGCCTGGCCGGGCGGCAGTATTGCCACCTGCTATTCAGCGGCGGAGCCCGAAAGCTTGCGCGGGCCACAGCATCATTTTGCCTGGGCTGATGAGGTCGGGCGCTGGGGGCTGGACAGTGATGGCGCGGGCGCAGTGGCGGCGTGGGACAATCTGATGCTGGGGCTAAGGCTGGGCAAGCTGCCCCGGGCGCTGGCGACGACAACGCCGCGCGCGACGGCGCTGATCCGGCGGCTGCTCGCGACCCAGATGGTCGTGGTGACCGGCGGAGCGAGCGATGCCAATGCAGCGCATCTGGCCCCGGCGTGGCTGGCGTCGATGCGCGCCGATTATGCGGGCACGCAGCTGGCGCGGCAGGAACTGGACGGGGAACTGATTGAGGATGTGCCGGGCGCGCTGTGGACGAGGGCGCTGCTGGAACGGAGCCGGATGCCGGAGGCGCAGGTCGATCGGGACGCTCTGGTCCGCGTGGTGATCGGGGTTGATCCGCCCGCGACCAGCCATGGCGATGCCTGCGGGATTATCGTCGTCGGGCGGACGGCGGATGGGATCGCGATCGTGCTGCACGACGGTAGCGTCGAGCGGGCAAGCCCGGACCAATGGGCGCGGGCGGTGGCGCAATTGGCACGGCGCCACGACGCCGACCGGGTGGTGGCGGAGGCGAATAATGGCGGCGAGATGGTGGCGCAGGTGCTGCGCGCGGCGATGGAGACGCTGCCGCTGAAACTGGTGCATGCGACGCGCAGTAAGGTGGCGCGGGCCGAGCCGGTCGCGACGCTCTATGAACGGGGTCGGGTGCGGCATGCGGCCGCGCTCGAGCGACTGGAGGATGAGCTGTGCGGATTGCTACCCGGCGGTGGTTATGCCGGGCCAGGACGCTCACCCGACCGGGCGGACGCGGCGATATGGGCGCTGACCGAGCTGATGCTGGGCGGCCGCAGCGGGGCGCCGGGGGTGCGGGGGCTTTAGGACAATAAGGCGGAGTTTTGCGTCGTATAACGAACCATATAGACACCATTGGAGATTATCATGAACCTTTTCGGGCGAAAAGCGGCGAAAGAGCCTTCTCTGCCTTTTCCCGCCGGTAAACCGGCGCAGGGGGTGCCTTTTC
>JANOPV010000194.1:0-1960 GCA_031422035.1 Sphingomonas sp.
ACCCTCCGCGACAAGCTCCTTCAGCCGCTCGGTCAGCTCATGCTTGATCGCTTCGCTCGCCTGTTTCAGCGTCGGCCCCGGCGTTACATAATGCGAATTGGCATAGACGCGGATGCTGTCGAGGGTCGCCGCCTTCTTGCCAGTCAGCGGGTCGAACTCAGTGATCTCCTCTACCTCATCGCCGAAGAACGCGATCCGCCAGGCGCTGTCGTCATAATGGGAGGGAAAAATTTCCAGACTGTCGCCGCGCACCCGGAAGTTGCCGCGAACGAACGCGGCATCGTTGCGCTTATATTGGAGTGCGAACAGCTTGCGGATGATCTCATGCCGGTCCGCGACTTGCCCCTTTTTCATGTCAAAGATCATGGCTGAATAGGTTTCAACCGAGCCGATGCCGTAAAGGCAAGAGACCGAGGCAACGATGATTACGTCGTCGCGTTCGAGCAAGCTGCGGGTGGCCGAATGGCGCATCCGGTCGATCGCTTCGTTCACGCTCGACTCTTTTTCGATATAGGTATCGCGGGACATAGGCTTCGGGCTGGTAATAGTCATAATAGCTGACGAAATATTCGACCGCATTATCGGGGAAAAAGCTCTTAAACTCGCCATAGAGCTGGGCGGCGAGGATCTTGTTGGGGGCGAGGATAAGCGCCGGGCGCTGCACCGCCTCGATCACCTTGGCCATGGTGAAGGTCTTGCCAGAACCCGTCACGCCGAGCAGCACCTGATCCTGTTCGCCGCCGTTTACCGCCGCGACCATTTCGGCAATCGCGGCGGGTTGGTCGCCTGCGGGCTCGTAATCGGACTCGATCACAAACGCCTTGCCGCCTTCGGCCTTGGGCGGGCGTGCCGGGCGGTGCGGGACGAAATTCGCGTCGGTTTCGGGTTCGGCGAGACTGGTGCGGATCTGGATGGCCATGTTCCCTATATGCCCCCGGCGGCGCTCCGCGACAACGCTCGACATGCGGTAAAGGCGGCGCAGCGGATTTTTATTGCCATGAGCTATCTTATCGGGAACGTTAGTAGCCTGTTTGAGGTTGGGAGAATGGCCATGCGGTGCATGATGACGTGTTCGATAGCGCTGGCGCTGGCGCTTACGGGTTGTGGTGGCGACGCTGAACAGGGCGGCGCTGACGCGGCAGCGGGTGGCACCGTGTCACAGGGCACCGTAGCGCGCGAGATGGCGAATGCACCGCAGCTGCGCCCCGGCGCATATGCGATCACCATGAACGCGGTGCGCTTTGACGTGCCCGGCATGCCGCCCGAGCAAGCCCAGATGATGCAACAGATGATGGCCGGAGTCGCGGCGCAACAACAGACCCAGTGCATCACCGAAGCTGAGTCGCGGCGCAGTCTGGAAGACATGTATAAGGGCTTGGGCGAGGGGCAATGCACGATGCAACGCTTCGACATTTCCGGCAGCACGATGTCCGGTGAAATGCAGTGCAGCGGGGGTTCAAACCGCACCAGCAACATCCGCATCAACGGCGAAATGACCCGCGAATCGTCAAATACGACGATGGTCATGGCGATGTCCGACCCTAGTCTGCCACAAGGCACGGCGGAGATGGAGATGCGGGTGTCGATGCGGCGCACGGGCGACTGCACAGCTGGAGCGGGTGCGGCACGGTAAGGCGATCGGGATAGGTTAGGGGAGAAATGAGATGATCGGTTATGTCACTTTGGGCACCAGCGATGTGGTGCGCGCCCGCAGCTTTTACGACGCTCTGCTCGACCTGGTCGGTGCCAAGCGGATCATGGAGTTCGGCGACGAGCTGGGCGGGTTCACCATGTGGGGCTCAAGCTGGGACAAGCCGGGCCTGGCGGTGACTTTGCCCTATGACAAGCAGCCGAACCACCCCGGCAATGGCACGATGACCGCGCTGACTGTTGATCAGCGCACGTTGGTCGACGCGCTTCACGCCAAGGCGCTGGAACTCGGTGGCACCTGCGAAGGCCC
>JANOPV010000195.1:0-2443 GCA_031422035.1 Sphingomonas sp.
CTGCGGTATCGCGGCGCAGGATCGGTACCAGCGCCGCATCGCCCGCTGTCGCAGCGCGCAGACGCCCGATTTCAGCGCGGCGCTGGTCGAACGCGGCCTCGCCATTGCGACCGGGCGCGGCGACGATCTATATTATCGCCCACAGCAGGATCGTGCCGAAGCGGCACGTCGCGGACTTTGGCAGGGTCGCTTTGATACGCCTGCGGACTGGCGGCAAACCCATCCCCGATAGCAGCTGGGGCTGCCGGGCGCTTATGCTGGCGTTGCCGCCAGTTCCAGCATGATCGCCCACTCATTGTCGCGTAACGGCGCGACTGACAGCCGATTTTGCCGGAGCATCACCATGTCGACCAGTCGTGGTTCCGCCTTCAGCTGGGCCAGTGTCACCGGCCGGTTGAGCAACCGGAGCGGCTTCACCCGCACCGCGACCCAGCGGGTGCCCTCGGGCTCGGTCGGGTCGGGATGGGCTTCGGCGCTGATCGTGACGATGCCGACCGCCTCCTTGCCGATATTGCTATGATAAAAGAGCGCAGTGTCCCCGATCCGCATCGTTTTGAGGTGCAGCGCGGCGGCATGATTGCGCACGCCGTCCCATGTCCCCTCGCCTTCGCGGATCAGGTCGTCCCAGCCATAAACATCAGGTTCGGATTTCATCAGCCAATGGGCCATCATCTACCTCATTGTGCTAAGCTTGGCGGTGGCGCCGGGATCACCGCTTCGGGCAATGGCGCTGGCACCGGCCCGATCCACGCGTCGAGCACATAGACCGCGCCATTGCCCGCGCCAATATCGGCGCTGCCCATGCTTGCGCGCGCGCCGCTGCTCGCGGTCACAAACAGCATCTCGCCAGACCGGGTGAATGTCAGCGGCGGGCCCGCAACGCTCGGTATTGATAATGTGCCGCCGGCCGCATCAATGGCAGTGCGCAGCTCCGGCGCGTTCAACAGGCGCGGCAAGGCCAGCCCGCGCAGACTGGCTCTGAGGGTTGCCGCATAGGCCGGTGCCATCATCGCCGGGACGGTGCGCGGCGGTAGTTCGGCCAATGCGGTGTCGCGCGGCGCGAGCAATGTTACCGATGGCATCCGCGCCAGCTCCGCGCCAAAGCCAGTCGATTCCAGCATCACTGTCAGGTGCGAGAATTCGGGCAAACGGCGCACTGCAACCGTCACATCGCTTGCCTCCAGCGCGGTTCCGGCGGGCCGCACTGGTTCATCAACCTCGGCCTGATCCAGCCCACAGCTCGCCAAAGCGCCAGCAGCCAGCAAGGTCAGGAACAGACGGGAAAAGGCCACAGCCGCAAACTCACTCTTTTCGTCGGCGCAGCCGCGCTCTAACGGTTGCATCAGCAACGACTCCTCCTTTCAGGAATATGGTGATGACTGCAAGCGTGCCGATCATATCGATGCAGATGGCGGATGCCGACGCGTTCGCCGCCAGTTTTGGCGGATCGTTTGAACGGTTCGGGTTCGCGATGATTAGCGATCACGGCATCGACCCCGCACTGATTGCCCGGACCTGGGCATTGGCCCGCGATTTTTTCGCGCTGCCTGAGGACGTCAAGCGCAGCTACCTGATCCCGGGCAGCGGCGGCGCGCGCGGTTACACCGCGTTCGGGACGGAGATTGCCAAGGGCGCGGCCCATGTCGACCTCAAGGAGTTCTGGCATGTCGGGCGCGACCTGCCACCGGGGCATCCGCTTGCCGCGCAACAGCCGAATAACGTCTGGCCAGCTGAGGTCGCGGGCTTCCGTGCCGCATTTGACGAAATCTTCGCTGAGTTTGACCGCGTCGGCGCGCAGTTGCTGTCCGCCATTGCCCGCTATCTGGACCTGTCGCCCGACTGGTTTGACGACACGGTGCGCGACGGCAACAGCGTGCTGCGCCTGCTCCATTATCCGCCGATCACCGGCAATGCCCCGGGCGTCCGCGCGGGCGCGCATGAGGACATCAACACGATCACATTGCTGCTCGGCGCCGAAGAAGCCGGCCTCGAAATCCTCGACCGCGACGGCAGTTGGCTCCCCGTCAGCCCGCCGCCGGGCGCGCTGGCGGTGAATGTCGGGGACATGCTCCAGCGCCTGACCAACCACCGCCTGCCCAGCACCACCCACCGGGTGTGCAACCCCGACGCCGGCCGCGCCAGCCATGCGCGCTTTTCGATGCCGTTCTTCTTGCATTTCCGCAGCGATTTTCTGATCGAGACATTGCCGGGGTGTGTGAGCGCGGCGAACCCGGATCGCTATCCGGAGCCGATCACTGCGGATGCGTATTTGCAGCAGCGGCTGCGGGAGATTGGGTTGGTGAAGTAGCTCACGAGTAACCCGATCTTAGCAGTTCGGTGTCAGTATAGACGCATCATGGATGCCATACTAAGCCCCGACATATTGTTCGTTTTTGGTATAGCAGTGGCTGTGCCCTACGGCCTTGCCCGCTGGCTGGTGAGG
>JANOPV010000196.1:0-1759 GCA_031422035.1 Sphingomonas sp.
AAATGATTCCCCTTTCGTTCTGGCGGCGCTACACCTGCGGCCATGATCGCCAAACTCACCGGACGGCTCGATAGCTGGGGCGCAGGCCATGCGGTGATCGACGTCGGCGGCGTCGGCTATCTGGTGGAGGCATCGGCCCGCACCCTCAGCGCCATCGGCATCGTCGGTGATGCGGTCGTGGTCCACACCGAAATGCTGGGGGGGGAGGGGTTTCAGCGGCTGATCGGCTTCGCGAGCGCCGAGGAACGCGACTGGTTCCGGTTGCTGACCAGCGTGCAGGGCGTCGGTGGCAAGGTCGCGCTGGCGATATTGAGCGCGCTGGAACCGGGCGAAGTGCAGCGAGCGATAGCCACCGGCGACCACGCGATGATTGCGCGCGCGAACGGGGTAGGGCCAAAATTGGCGCTGCGGATTTGCAATGAGCTGAGGGACAAGGCCGGATTTGCCGGGGTCGGAACCGGCACCAGCGGCATCGCGGGAAGTGCGCCCGCAGGCAGCATCCACAGCGATGCGCTGTCCGCGTTATCCTCGCTGGGCTTCAAACCGGGGGAAGCAAGCGCGGCAGTGAACGCAGCGGACGCGGAACTGGGTGCTGGGGCGACATTGGATGCGCTGGTGCGGCTGGCGCTCAGGAAAGCGGCTAAGTGAGTCGCGCAACAGAAACGATAATTTTCTCGACAAAAGCGTGCGATTCTGTATGTTCAGCTTATGCCTCAAGTGAATCTCTCCATCCCACCCGCGCTCAAACAATGGATCGACAGCAAAGTCGCCGAGGGGCGCTACAGCAGCGCCAGCGACTATATGCGCGATCTGGTGCGCCGCGATCAGGAAGCGACGATGGCCGAAACCGAATGGCTGCGCGGTCTGGTTGCCGAAGGGCTCGCGTCGGGCGTTGTCGATGAGGAACCCGAAACCGTCATCGAAAACATCATTGCCCGACGGCGGGAACGAACGCGTAAAGCTGCGGCTTAGCTGCTTAGCCGAGATCGAACTCGAGGGCATCGATGCCTTCAGTTTCGAACAATTTGGCGATGAGGTGGCAGCGACCTATATGCGCGGCTTCAACGAACTGTTCGACCTGCTGCGTCGGCATCCCCGTGCCGGACGCGATGCGAGTGAACTTGGCAAAGGCCTCCGCTCGATAGTGCGTCGCAGCCACCGCATTCTCTATCGGGTTGCGAAGGATGAAGTGCTTATAGTCCGCGTTCTGCATCATGCGATGGATGCCAGACGGGCGCTCAAGGGGGCAGCGAAGTGACTTTTCGGAAGACTGATACGGACGCGGCCTTTTTGAACGACCTCGAACGAGTGACTGTTGGTTTGACTGCCACAATTGAATGTCCAGACGAAGGGCAACCGGTCCTGAATTTCGGTACAGTCTTGTCGATCACCATTGAAGCGCTCTGGCGATTGAACGACGGCCAAAACATTGTCGTGACCGGCGATGACCATGGGCATATTTTTGGTTTGCCGGTTCCAGTCGATGCTGCTGCAAAAGCAAACGCTCGACTTGCCGACAATAAGCTCGAAAGCGTAGATTTTGACGGCGTCACTGGTGATCTCAAGTTTAAGTTTGCGGGAGCGCTGACATTTGAGATTGTCTCAAATTCGAGCGGTTACGAAAGCTGGACGATATGGAGGGACGGGGAGTTTTTTGCTGCTGGTGCTAATGGCGGGGTGGTATGACCGATAACCCCATCCTCACCCCGACCCGCACGCCAGAGGACGTCGACGCGGCCTTGCGCCCGAAGACGCTCGA
>JANOPV010000197.1:0-4542 GCA_031422035.1 Sphingomonas sp.
ATGATCGCACGGTCGGCAAGAAAGCGTTGGGTCATAGGTGACAGATAGGGTCTGCGCGGCTTAAGGCAAAGCCATGGAATCGCCCACCACCCTAACCATCCGCCGCCCCGACGACTGGCACGTCCACCTGCGCGATGGCGCCATGCTCGCCAGCGTCGTGCCCTACACCGCGCGCCAATTTGCCCGGGCGATTGTCATGCCCAACCTCTCCCCGCCGATCACCACCGCAGCAGCGGGCGCGGCGTATCGCGACCGGATCAACGCGGCGGTGCCGGACGGCGTCGTCTTTACCCCGCTCATCACCGCCTATCTCACCGACGGATTTGACCCTGATGAACTCGAACGCGGTGCCGCCGACGGTATCTTCACCGCCGCCAAACTATACCCGGCCCACGCCACCACCGGCAGCGCCCACGGCGTCACTGATGTCGCCAACATCCGCGCCGCGCTCGACCGGATGCAGGCCATCGACTTGCCGCTGCTGATCCACGGCGAAGTGACCGACCATGATGTCGATATTTTCGACCGGGAAGCCGTGTTCATCGACCGCACCCTCATCCCGCTGGTCCGCGATTTCCCAGCGCTGCGCGTCGTTTTTGAACATATCACCACGCGGGAGGCCGCACAGTTCGTTGCCGATGCCGGGCCCAATATCGCCGCGACTATCACCCCCCAGCATCTGCACCTGAACCGCAACGCCATGTTTGCCGGCGGCCTCCGCCCGCATCTCTACTGCCTGCCGATCATCAAACGCGAACCGCACCGGCTCGCCCTGCGCGCCGCCGCCACCTCCAGCTCAGGCAAATTCTTCCTCGGCACCGACAGCGCCCCGCACGTCGTGGCAACAAAGGAAACCGCGTGCGGCTGTGCGGGCATTTTCAACGCACCCTATGCGCTGGAAAGCTATGCTGCGGTGTTTGAGGAAGAACGCGCGCTCGACCGGCTCGAAGGGTTCGCCAGCGAACATGGTCCGCATTTTTACCGCCTGCCACTCAACGAGGATCACATCACTCTAGTCCGCGATGGCATCACCGTGCCCGAACGACTCGCGGCAGGAGGCACAGACATCGTGCCGTTCCACGCGGGCGAGCGGCTCAATTGGCGTTTGGCTTAGCTCAGGCAGGCAATGGGTCCGCCGTCTGCGCAGCTTGGCGCGCCGTGCGCCAAGCGTCGACGGAGTATATGACCAGCCCGGTCCAGATGCAGCCAAAACACAAAAGCTGCGCCGTCGTCAGCGGCTCGTCATAGACGAACACCGCAAATACGAACTGCATCAGCGGCGCGATATATTGCATCAGGCCGAGCGTGGCGAACGGCACCGTCCGCACCGCGCCCGCAAACAGCAGCAATGGCACCGCGGTAATCACCGCCGCGCCGAGCAAAAGCATATCAATCGGCAGCGACCGACCAAATTCCATCCCGCCGCCCGCTGTCACGAGCCACACCAGATAAGTGAGGAAGATCGGCGCGAGCAACCCGGTTTCCACCGCCAGCCCGCTCAGCGGGCCGACTATGGCCAATCTGCGCACCAGACTATAAGCGCTCCAGCTTCCCGCCAGCAACAGGCTGATCCACAATGTCTGCCAAGCCGATGCGGCCAGAATGGCAACCCCGACAGCGGCTATGGCAATCGCCGCCCACTGCATCCGCGACAATCGCTCTCGCAGAAACACCGTGCCCAGCATCACACTCAGCAACGGACTGATAAAATAGCCCAGGCTGGCCGCGACGATATGCGCATTATGCACCGCCCAGATATAAATCAGCCAGTTGGCCGCAATCAGGACCGCACTCAGCATCAGCCAGCGCAGCAGTTTGGGATCAGCCAGCGTCGCCCATAACTCCGGCAAGCTTCGGCGCAGCGCGAGGATCAGCACGAGCAACGGCACCGTCCAGATAATCCGGTGCGACACCGTTTCCAGCGCGCCAACGCTGGTCAGCAGCTTGAAATACACCGGCATCAGCCCCCAGCACAACGCGGCGGCAAAGGCCATCAAATGGCCGCGATGGAGGGAACCGAACACGCCGATGCGCTTATGCGTGCGCGCGCAAAACGCAAAGCCCTATCCGCGCCGCAGCGCCGACATATGACCGTCAGATAATGCCGCCGCCCAGCATCAACCGGCCAACGCCAACGATGATCACCACTAGGTTCAGATTGCGTCCCGACGTCTGTTTCGACAGCACGCCGAGCGCCAGCCCGATGATCGCAAACGGTATGATCACCCAATTGGCCCAGCCGAGCAACGGGATGAAGGCGAACACCGCAAGAATCAGGGTGATGACGCCAATGACGAGAGAAAGGACGTTAAGCATGCGCAGTAGGTGCGAGTGCCGAGCAGAGATTGCAAGCCCCGTGGTCCCGATCCGGCACAGATGGCGCGGGATTGCGCGCTTTATCCTTGCTGTTAACCCTGCTTGCTCACACAATCTTAACGATTGCAGCCTTAGCGGTGGCTAAAGGTTAAAGGAGTGTTAGCGATGGCGATCCGCCAATGGATATTGATGAGCAGCGCGATGCTGATGGTAGGAAGCCTGGCTGCGTGCAACCGCGCCGAGGACCGCGCTGAGCTGCAAAATCTCGATGACGGCCTCGCTAGCAACGATCCGGCGGTCAAGGGCGCGCTCGAAGATCAGATCATGGTCGACCCGGCGCTGACCGGCCAGTCAAACCGCAATTCGGCCACCGGCGGCGATCGTCCGGTTGATGGTGGGGTTCCTGCGGCCCGCGGCGGCGGCGTTCCTGCCGAAGCCCTCGCGGAAGCACGCAGCTCGGTTGGCGGCCAGATGATGGCCCTGCCCCGTCCCACTGCGATGGATCGCACCTGCACCGATTGCGCCACCACCCCGCGCGGACAACGCCCGGCGACCATTGGCGAACTGGCGCAGCAGCAATCCAGCGGTCGCTGCCAGGGTCGCCTGACTTACGGCCTCGACTGGGCCCGCCGCCTGCCGCCGACCTTCCCGGTATACCCTCGCGCTGCGCTAACCGAAGCGGCTGGCGTCGCTGGCGGCGCCTGCAACATCCGCGTCGTCAATTTCCAGAGCCGCGCTGGCCTCGAACCGGTGCTTGCTTGGTATTACACCCGCGCTCGCCGCGCCGGATATACCGCTGAACATGTCACCGACGGCGGTGAACATTATGTCGGCGGCACCCGCGGTGAGGACGCCTTTGTCGTCATCGCCAGAACGCGCGCTGGCGGCATCACCGATGTCGATCTGGTCGCTTCCGGCGGCAACTGAGGCGCGACCGATGCGTCGTGTCCGGTTGGGCTAACCTACTTCGCCTCAATGCAAAGACTGTCCGCGCGCCATCTGCTTTGGCAGCGCGCACAATCGCTCAACCTCGCGCCACTGGCAATACATGACCGCATTGTCACAGGCCCGCGCTGCCAGCGCGCGTCCTAAGGCAGCGGTCGCCGCATAGTCGCCATGTTCGCGCAACAGCGCCTCGGCCCGCTCAAAAGTGGCGCGGCCGGATAGAAATGGGGTCAGCGACATGGATGCTCCGTTGCGCGGGGGTGGCGGGTACCATGCTCTAGCAGCCGAGCCTGACCAACCCGCGAAGCGGCAGGGTGAAGATCGCATTCACCTTAAATTCTGGCGGCCACCAAATCCTCACGCCGCTGCCGCCACCTGTGTGCTTGCGCGCAGCGGCTCTCCCGCATAGGCTTTGCTCATGCTCAAACATATTCTCCGCTTCTCACTGCTCGCGCTCGTGCTCCTCGCTGCCGCTGGCTATTGGGCGACGCGTCCCGCACCCGCTAACCTGTCTACCGCAGAGCTTTCGGGACGGGTGCCGATCCTCGCCCGGCCGGACCGGCAGGTAATCCCGACCGTCGTCGTCGCCGAAGCCGTCGGCTGGCCCGCCAACGCTGCGCCGCGTGCGCCTGCGGGCATGCGCGTGCAACGCTTTGCCGAGGGGCTGGACCATCCGCGCCAGATGCTGGTTTTGCCCAATGGCGATGTACTGGTCGCCGAATCGAACAAGCCCGCGCGCGAAGCCAGCAGCATCAGCGCCCGGATCGAAGGCTGGATCATGGGCCGCGCCGGGGCGGGCGTGCCCAGCGCCAACCGCATCACCTTGCTCCGCGATGCTGATGGGGACGGCGTCGCCGAAATCCGCCGCCCCTATATCACGGGCCTGAACTCCCCTTATGGCATGGCGCTCGTTGGCGCGACGCTCTACGTCGCCAATACTGACGCGCTGCTGGCGTTTGATTACAGCCCGACTGCAACCAGCATCACCACGCCCGGTCGCCGCATCGTCGCTTTGCCGGCCAATGGCAGCAACAGCCACTGGACGCGCAGCCTCGTCGCCGCACCCGATGGCTCGCTCTATGTTGGCGTCGGCTCGACCAGCAACATCGCCGATGGCGGCCTCGCACAAGAGGCTGAGCGCGCCCGCGTGTTTGAAGTCCGCCCGGAGACGAATTACCGCCGCACCTTCGCCTCGGGCATGCGCAACCCATCGGGCCTCGCGGTCCATCCGCGCACCGGCGTTGTCTGGGCCTCGGTCAATGAACGTGACATGCTCGGCTC
>JANOPV010000198.1:0-9691 GCA_031422035.1 Sphingomonas sp.
GGCGCATATTGTTGCCCAGGCCGGCCGCTCGGGCGCGGTCACCATCGCCACCAATATGGCGGGGCGCGGCACCGATATTCAGCTCGGCGGCAATATCGAGTTCCGTATCGAGGACGAGCTGCGCGACTTGGCGGATGGGCCGGAGCGGGACGCCGGCATTGCTGCGATCACCCGCGAAGTTGAGGAAGAGCGGGAACGCGTGCGCGCCGCGGGCGGCCTGTTCGTGCTCGCCACTGAACGGCACGAAAGCCGCCGCATAGACAACCAGTTGCGCGGGCGTTCCGGTCGACAGGGCGATCCCGGCCTCTCGCGCTTTTATCTTAGCCTCGATGATGATCTGCTGCGTATCTTTGGCCCGGACACAATGTTCGCCAAGATGATGCGCAACAATCTGGAGGATGGCGAGGCGCTACCGGCGTCGCGCTGGCTGTCCAAAGCCATTGAAACCGCTCAGAAAAAAGTTGAGGCGCGCAACTACGACATCCGCAAACAGGTTGTTGAATATGACAATGTCATGAACGATCAGCGCAAGGTCGTTTATGAACAGCGCAGCGACATCATGGATGCCGAAGCGGTCGATGATGTCCTCACCGACATGCGCGCCGAAACCGTGAACGGCATCGTCGGCGATGCATGCCCGCCCGGCAGTTATCCAGAACAGTGGAAAGTTGACGTGCTCAAGGCGGGCGCTGCCGATGTCCTCAACATCGTCGCGCCGATTGACGATTGGCTGACCGAAGACGGCTTGGAGCCCGAGGAAATTGAGCGACGCCTTGGCGATCTTGCCGACGCGCACGTCGCGGCAAAGTCCGCCGATGTCGACCCGCAAACTTGGAAGAGCGTCGAAAAATCTATCCTGCTGCAAACGCTCGACCAGCATTGGAAGGATCATCTCTCGACGCTCGATGCGTTGCGACAGGTGATTTTCCTGCGCGCCTATGCCCAGAAACAGCCGATCAACGAATATAAGCGTGAGGCGTTTCTGTTGTTCGAACGACTGTTGGCGACCATCCGTGAAGATGTGACAAAGACCGTCGCCTTTGCGGAACTGCGCTTTGAGGAACCCGAAGATTTCCCGCCGCTGCCAGACCTGCCAGACTTTCTGACCAACCATATGGACCCGTTCGCCGGGATGGATGACAATGCTAATATCGGCTTTGTCGACAACAGCGTGACGACGACGCTGCCGCCGCTGCTCGCCGCGCGTCCAGCCTTACCGGTTGGCGCAGGCGGGGTGGACGATCAACCGATTAGCCGCAACGCCCCATGCCCATGCGGGTCGGGCAAGAAGTTCAAGCACTGCCACGGCTCCGCTTGATCGCGATTTGCAGGTGACGAATGACGGCCTGGTCAGCTTTCTACAATGGAGGCGGCCGGGCTAGTCGTTGCCTGTGCCCGCCGTGCCCAGATCACCGCGCGCGCGTGCCGCTCGGCCATACACCGCTTCAAACAGCGGCGACGCCATCAGCGTTGTCACGATCGCCATCACGACCAGCATCGAGAACAGCGCCGGGCCGATAATCCCGCGTGAGAGGCCGATATTGATAACGATCAGCTCCATCAGGCCGCGTGCATTCATTAGCGCGCCGATGCCCATCGCGGTGGCATGATCCTGTCCGGTCAGCCGCGCCGCGACGTAACAGGCGCCGCCTTTGGCCGCGATTGACGCCGCTAAAATCGCCAGCGTCACCAGCAACAGGCTGCCATTGGCGATCAGCGACAATTCGGTATGCAGCCCCGAATAGGTGAAGAAGAACGGCAGCAGCAACACCACCGTCACTGGCTCCAGCTTTTCCAGCAGCCCTTCCGCCACCCCTCCTCGCGGCATTGCCGTGCCGAGCAGAAATCCACCGAACACCGCATGGATGCCAATGGCGTCCATCGCCCAAGCTGATAGCATAAACAGGATCAGCGCCATCGCCAGCAGGTTGTAGTCGATGCCGTTGGTGGCCTCCGTCCACTGCTCAAGCCGCCCGAGTAGTTTTGGCGCGACCCACACCATGAACAGCGCAAAACTCACTCCGCCGCCAATCGCCCAATAGGCCACCTGTGGTCCGTCCCCAAAGCTTGCCAGCACGATGGCGATCAATACCCACGCCGCCGCATCATCGATCGCTCCAGCGGATAGGGACAAGGTGCCTAGTGCGGATTTGCTCAACCCGCGCTCATGGATGATCCGCGCCAGCATTGGAAAGGCGGTGATGGCAATCGCCGCGCCCATGAACAACGTCGCCTCAAATTGCGTAACTGCTGCGGTGAACAGCCCGTCCATCCCCAGCAGCCATGGGGCGACCAGCACCGCCACCAGAAACGGTGCCGCCATCCCGGCAATCGACACTGCCGCTGCCCCTTTCCCGCTGGCGCGGAACTCGTCGCGGTTAAAGCCGAGTCCGACGAGGAACATGTACAGCCCGACGCCAAGCTGCGCGATCACGAACAGCACCGGCTTCGATTCCGCCGGGAACAGGAAGGCTTGAACGCCAGGTGCCAGCGCGCCGAACAGGCTGGGGCCAAGGATTACCCCGGCAATCATTTCGCCCACCACCCGCGGTTGCCCCAGCCACCGCTGCGCAACCGTGCCAACAACGCGGCAGGTGATAAGGATCACCGCCACCTGCAGAAAGAAAATCACGCTGAGCTCGGCTGGGGTCATGCCCGTCAGTCCGCAAGCCGCACCAGAAAGGCAAGTGGCGGCTCAATGCAAGCAAGCCTGCGAGCGGTCATGCCGTCAGCGCCCGGTTGCGGTGCGTGTAAATCCCGAACGCCGCGATCACGACATAGCAGATCGCCGGGATCGCCAGCGCCAGCGTCAAGCTGCCCAGCGCATCGGCGACTGCTCCCGTCAGTGGCGGCACGATGGCTCCACCGACGATAGCGACGTTGATGATGCCCGAGCCATCCGCAGCCCGCGCGCCGAGCCCTTCGCAGGCCAGCGTAAAGATTGTCGGGAACATGATCGAATTCATCAGGCCGATGGCGAGCAAACTATATCCCGCAATCGAACCGCTAGTGTTCGCTGAAACGAGCACCAGCGCAACGACAGCGAGCGCGTTAAACGCTAGCACCGTGCCCGGGCTGACCACTCGCAAAATGGCCGAACCGATAAAACGGCCGATCATCGCGCCGCCCCAATAATAAACGATCATTTCTCCTGCCGATTGCTGGGTGAGGCCCATGACGCCGGGCTGCATGAGATAGTTGACGATCAGCGAGCCAATAGCGACCTCTGCGCCTACATAGAGGAAGATACATAGCGCGCCGAAAGAGAAGCGCAGACGGTTCAACAGCGAAAATCCGGCAAAGGTCGACCCCGCATCATGGTGCTCGTCTTTCAGCGCATTGCGGAACAGCCACACGACGCCCGCAACCACGGCGAGCGCAGCGGCGAGGCCGAGATAGGTGTTGACGATGGTGCGCGTTTCAGTGGTGCGATAGGTGTCGAGCGCAGCGCCGGTGAGTTCCGCTGCGTTCACGCCCGCAAGGCTGCCCAGGATCAGAGCGGTGCCGACGGCCGGAAAGATGGTCGTGCCGAGCGAGTTGAATGCCTGGGCAAAGGTCAGCCGGCTCGACACGGTAGCACTGGGGCCGAGTAGGCTGATCAGCGGGTTGGAAACGACCTGGACAATGACAACACCGCTGGCGAGTACGAACAAGGCCAGCAGAAAGACGGCGTAGATGGCGGTTTGTGATGCCGGGATGAACAGCAGGCACCCGGCCATCATGGTCAGCAAGCCAACGACTGCCGAACGCATATACCCCAGCCGCTTGACCAGTGCGGCCCCAGGAAGGCCGATCACGAAATAGGCGGCGAAAAACGCCGACTGGACCAGCATCGCCTGAAAATAGGTCAGCGTGAACAGCTCTTTAAGCTTGGGGATGATAACATCGTTCAGGCTAGTGATGCCGCCAAAGATGAAGAACAGGGCAAAGACGAAGATCTGCAAGCCGGGCGCGTTGATCCCTCCGCTGCCGCCTGTTGTGCTTACCCCCGGTAGTGGTGCGGCCATAATCTCTCTCCCCTAGATATTGCGGTTCAGCCAGCTGTTGCGGGATGCATCGCATCCACGCACGCCGCATGGTCGGTAAAATTCAATGCACAACGGCGCATGAAGTCATCCAGCTGCGCCATGTCGGTCTGCCGCACATGCGCGGGCGCGGGCTTCATTTGGGCAGCATCGGGATACACGCCGTAGCCGCCGAGTAGGCAGTGCCACGACAGCGGCGCATAAAAGCGCGCAATTTGTTGTTCCTCGATCTCGCAGACCAGATCGCCGCCAGTGAACCAACAGGTTATGATCGCCTTGAGCGAGTCCGACAGCGCACCGTTAGCGGCATTGGCGCGCCAATAGTCGGTGTCGACGCGCTGGTTGGCGCGATAATGGCACACCACATAATCGCGGATACCATCATAGCGCGCACCGATGTTGGCGTTAAACGCATCGCGATGCTGCGTGGTCAATCCGCCGGCATCAAAGGCGGCGATGAACCCCTCGACCGTCGCCTGAACGATGTGCAGCGCGGTTGCCTCCAGCGGCTCGATAAAACCCTGTGACAGGCCAACTGCCAAGCAGTTGCCGCGCCAGCTATTGGCCATCCGCCCGACTTTCATCTTCAGGTGCCGGGCGTCGGTGCCGGCCGCCGCCGCGCCGAGATGGTCACGCAACTCCGCCTCAGCCTGATCCTCGCTCAAATGCGCGGACGAATAGACATAGCCGTTGCCGGTGCGATTGGTCAGCGGGATGTGCCACACCCAGCCGCTGCTGAGCGCCGTCGCGCCGGTCTGCGCATGCAGCAGGCCATCGGCGCGCGCTGTCGGCATCGCCACCGCCCGGTCGTTGAACAAATTGTCGCCAAAACTGATGAACCGCTCGCCTAGCGTCTCCTCGATCAACAACGCTCGGAATCCGCTGGCATCGACGAAGAGATCGCCGGGCAGGGTGCTCTCATCGTCGAGCACCAGCGCCGATATGTCGCCATGTGCCGTCCGCTCTACGCCGCGCACCGTCGCGAAACGGTGGACGACCCCCAGCCGCTCGACCGCCACATCGCGCAACATCTGGCCGACCAGAGTCGCATCAAAATGATAGCCATAGCCAACATCGAATGGGAAATTCTCGCCAGCGAGCGGTGCTAGGCCCTGCGCCGCGATCTGCTCTGACAGGCTGAACCGGTCGGGGTGCGCCCAAACATCCAGTCCGCTGCGGCGCAGGCGGCTATGTTCATAAAATGCCGGAAAACTATGCTCGTCCAGTGC
Organism: Sphingomonas sp.; assembly: GCA_031422035.1. Classification (GTDB taxonomy): domain Bacteria; phylum Pseudomonadota; class Alphaproteobacteria; order Sphingomonadales; family Sphingomonadaceae; genus Sphingopyxis. Next base: position 5,255 of record JANOPV010000198.1, read on the forward strand.
GGTCGCAAATGGGTGGAAATAGCTCGCAAAGCCTGGCTTTTCTGACCAGCGGTGAAAGCGGATCCCGGCCTTATAGGTCGCATTGCAGCGCGGCATCCATTCGGCGTCGGTCAGGCCCAGTTTACGCATGAAGGCGGCTAATTGCGGCGTCGATCCCTCGCCAACGCCGATGATCCCAATGTCGGGGCTCTCCACCACAGTCACCACCACGCGCGCCCGCGGCCAGTGATGCGCCATCAGACACGCCGCCATCCAGCCGGCGGTGCCGCCGCCCAGAACCACGATCCGCAAAGGCGCGGGGGCATCGCTCATCGCACCGCGCGGAACCGGACCGCAAAGCCGCCGCCCGGTGCCATGGGCAGCTCCATCCGGTCACCGCGCCGCACCCGCCGTTCTTCGATGGTGATGCTGTGCCGCGCGTCGGTGCGATAATCCGCGCCCGGCCCGTCACGATAGACGGTGGCGACATAACGTCGTCCCGGCTCCAGAAATTCCAGCGTCGTAGAGAATGGTCGCGCCGCGCCATCGGTCACGCCGCCCAGATACCAGTCGTCGCTCGCCCGGTCCTTGCGGGCAAACACGGCAAATTCGCCAATTTCGCCAGCGACCAGGCGGCTGTCGGACCAGTCGGCGGGCACTTGTGAGATGAACGCCAATTCGCGGGGATAGCGTTCCAGATTCTCAATCGTATCCGCCGCCATCTGAATGGGGCTGTAGATCGTCAGATAATAGGCCAGCTGCCGCGCCAGCGTCGAATCTATCGCCCGGCCGCCGCGACCCTGTAAGCTCAGGACACCCGGCGTATAATCCATCGGCCCTGCCAGCATCCGCGTATAGATGAGCGTCGGCACGTGCGCGACGCCGTTGCCAGGCGATCCCCAGGCATCATATTCCGCGCCGCGCGCACCCTCGCGCGATACCCAGTTAGGATAGGTGCGGCGGAGGCCGGTATCCTTGATCGGCTCATGCGGGTTGACCATCACCCGGTTGCGCGCTGCCGCCATGACCACGCGCAGATGGTGGCGGCTCATCACCTGGCCGTCATGCCATTCCATTTGCAGGCTGCCATCAGCATTGCGCCCAGCGACAACGCCGCCAGCATCAGCGACATAGCCGGTTTTGACGCTGTCGATGCCCAGCCGCCCATATAGCGCCATCGCGTCATCGAGTTGGCGTTCATAATCAAAGATGTTCGCGCCGGTCTCGTGATGACCGATCAGGCGGACGCCGCGCTGGCGGCCATAGGCAGCAAGCCCCTCAAGATCGAAATCGGGGGTTGGTTGGGTATAGCTGAACGCATCACCAGTCCCGAACCAATGACCGTCCCAGCCGATATTCCACCCCTCGACCAGCACCCCGCGAAAGCCATGCCGCGCCGCAAAATCGATGTAGCGCCGGGTGTTGGCGGTTGTCGCACCATGGCGCGGTCCGGTGCCCCAGGTCCAGTTGTCGAGGTGCATGTCCCACCAGATGCCGATATATTTGAAAGGGCGTACCCAACTGACATCGCCCAGCGCATTGGGTTCATTAAGGTGGAGCTCAAGGTCGCTTTCGACCAGCCCAGCGGCAGAGTCGGCAATCCGCATCGTGCGCCACGGGGTGGGGAACGGCGCGGCGCGCGTCACCCGCGCATTGCTACTGCCCGTCGGTGACAGGGTGCCGCGAAATCGCTGACCCTCGGTCCGGCGCAGCCACATGCCGGCATAATCGACCAGCGCCGCCTCGTGGAAACTCAGATGGGTGCCATTGTCCAGACGCATGGTAATCGGCGTGTGCGCGGTCGACACCGCATCAATCGCGGTCCGTTGATACATCTGCTCGTAACGGTTCCAGTCGCCGCCGATAATCCACCAAGCGGTGCCTGGGCGAGCCACCGAAAACTCCGTCAGTTCGTCCTGAATGCGCACGGTGCCCCACGCGCCGGGGAACTCATACCGAAACCCCACCCCGTCGTTGAAAACGCGAAATCGGACGATAATCTCACGTGCAGCCGGGATCAGAGCACTGCCAGCCAGCGGATTTTGGCGCAGTGTTACTGCCAACTCATTATGGTGGTCGCGCATGTGCCGCCGTTCACCCCATGGGAGTTCCCAGCGATTGTCGGCGCTGCTGGTGGTGTGTGATGCGATGGCAACGCTGCGATCAAAAGCGAAGGCGTTCGTAAACAGGAACCCCAGCCGGCTATCGCTGATCAGCGCCTCGCCGCGGCGCGTAACATTGTAATAGGCCCGACCTTCACCAGTGACGCCGACAGTCACGCGGATGGTCCCATCAGGCGACCCCGCGCTCACCGTTTCTTGCGCCACCGCCGGAGCCGAGAGCATCAACAGGCCGAGCAGGAAGGCGAAGAATCTGGCCATGTTGATGTCTTTCCGTTGAGCGGTCACGAGGGCAGGGAGAGGATAATAGCCGAGCGGGCGGGCAGGCTGCCGATAGTGGCGCCGCCCACTGCAATCCGCACAGCCACGTGTGTAGGCAGGGGCGTTGGCCACGCGGCCTCGGCCTCGCCAAAATTGAACGCACAAAGCAGCTGCGCCTCGCCCTCAGACCGAGCGAAAACCAGGACATCGCCGTCCGCTGACAGCACCGTCATATCGCCCCATTTAAGCAGTGGCTCTGCGTCACGCAGCGCGATCATCTGCCGGGTCCAGTGCAGCAAGGACTGGGGATCAGCCTCCTGCCGGTCCACCGCCAGCGCCGGATGATCGGCCCCAAAGGGCAGCCACGGCATGCCATCGGTAAAGCCGCACTGCGCTGCATCGGCGCTCCACGGCATCGGCGTGCGCGACCCATCGCGCGACAGAGTCAGCGGCCAGTTGCGAATGGCCTCAGGGTCTTGCAGCAACGCGAACGGTATATCGACCTGGGTTAGCCCCAATTCCTCACCCTGCCACAGAATCACATTGCCGCGCAGACACATGAAAAACAGCAACACCGCCCGCACATAGGCATCCCGATGCTCGGGTGGGGCCCAGCGGCTGATCCAGCGCGGCGCATCATGGTTGGCGAGGGCCCAGCTTGGCCAGCCAATGCCTTGTTCGGCCGGCCAGGCTTCACTCGCTGCCTTGACAAGTGCGGGTGTCAGGCGGTCGGCATAGAGATAGTCGAACCCGTAAGCGGAGCTGAAATGCGCGTCATTGGCGGTGAACGCCTTCATCTCGCTATCGGGGTCGGGGCCGCCAACTTCAGCGACGCTGAACACCGCATCATAGTCGTTCATAACCGAGCGCAGCCGCCTGACAAAGGCTGGTATCTCGGGCTGGGACTGATTGTGGATATGCTGTTGAAAATCGAAGGGTCGCGTGCGGAGTTTGCCGGTGTCGGGCGCTGGCGGATTATCCGTCAGCGCCGGGTTATGCATCGCGAAATTGATCGCATCGACGCGAAAGCCATCAACCCCTCGGTCCAGCCAGAACCGCGCGACGTCAATCAGCGCATCCTGCACCGCGGGCTGATGGCAGTTTAACTGCGGCTGCTCTGGCAGGAAATTATGCATATAATATTGGCCGCGCCGCGCATCCCAGGTCCAGGCCGGGCCACCGAACACCGACTGCCAGTTATTGGGCGGCGATCCATCGGCCTTGGCATCGGCCCAGACATACCAGTCTGCGAGCGGATTATCGCGCGACAACCGGCTCTCTGCAAACCAGTCGTGGAGATCGGATGTATGCGCATAAACCTGATCAATCAGGACTTTCAGCCCCAGATCATGGGCCCGCGCCACCACCGCATCAAAATCGGCGAGCGTCCCGAATACCGGATCAACGCCGCAATAATCAGCCACGTCATAGCCGAAATCCTTCATCGGCGACGTAAAGAAGGGCGAAAGCCACACCGCATCGACGCCCAACGCCGCGATATAGTCCAATCGGCTCAGCACGCCCCTGAGGTCGCCAATGCCGTCGCCATCACTATCCTGAAAACTGCGGGGATAGACCTGATAAATTACCGCGCCATGCCACCATGGGCGGGCAGCTGCCGCCGCCGGAGCGGTGCTATCATCAGCAAGGAAACGAGGGTTGGACGACACGATTATCAGGCCTGCTCTGCTTAACTATTGGGTGATGTGGCCCACAGGCAATAGCCCAAGGGACCGATGTGGATTTCGACGCTGCCCGGGGCGACGACCCGTACCGAACAGTTGCCAGTGAGCGGCGACCAGTTCTGGCTAACCGCGTCAACCACCACCCGTTGGCGCACCGCCGTCATGCTGGTGTTCATCGCGAACAGTAATTCGCCATAGCCGTCCAGCTTGCGGGAAAAAGCGAGCAACCCGGGCGCCGCGCCGCCATGCCGCATCACCGTCTGGCCGCGCCGTAATTGGGGGTGCGCAGCACGCAACCGGGCAAGCTCAGCGATCTGCCGATATAGCGGATGTTGCGGGTCAAACTGGCTGGCGGCATGGGTCCGGTCGGTGCCGATCAGGTCATTGTCGAG
>JANOPV010000199.1:0-3025 GCA_031422035.1 Sphingomonas sp.
TACGGCGCTGGCGAAGCCCATTTTGGCGCTGCCGAGGAACGGCTTGGGCAAATTCTGGCCGATGCACCGGATTTGCGCGCCCAAATTATACTGGCCACCAAAGGCGGCATTTCCCCGCCGACGCCCTATGACAGCAGCGCCGAATATCTGGCCGCAGCAATCGACAACAGCTTGATCAGGCTTCGCGTCGAGCAAATCGACCTGTGGCAAATTCACCGCCCGGATATACTGACGCATCCACAGGAAATTGCGCGGTGCATCGAAGATGCCCATGCAGCGGGCAAGATCCGCGCATTCGGGGTGTCCAATTTCACGCAAATGCAGATTTCGGCGCTGGCAAAATTTTGCCCGGTGCCGATTGCGTCGACTCAGCCGGAGTTATCGCCGCTGTGCATCGACACCATCGAAAACGGCGAACTCGATCAGGCAATGGCCATGGACATCGCGGTGCTTGCGTGGTCGCCATTGGGCGGCGGCCGGATCGGCGACCCCACCAACGCGCGCGAACAGGCAGTCGCCGCTGCGCTATCGGGGGTTGCAGCAGCGCATGGCGTGTCGCGCGTCGCGGCGGCTTACAGCTGGATCATGGCCCATCCGGCGCGGCCCATCCCGATTGTCGGATCGCAAAACCCCGCACGGATCGCCGATGCGACCGATGCGTTCAAGGTGCAGTGGACCAGGGCGGATTGGTATAATGTGCTGGTTGCGGCGCGCGGCGTGCCATTGCCTTAAGTTAATCCGAAAGTCCTGCCATCCGCTCGGCCTGATCTTCGGCAATCAGCGCATCGACCAGTTCTCCCAAACCGCCGCCCTCCAATATCTCCGGCAATTTGTGCAAGGTCAGGTTGATCCGGTGGTCGGTCACGCGGCCTTGCGGGAAGTTATAGGTGCGGATGCGTTCGGACCGGTCGCCGGAACCGACCATGGATTTGCGTGCGCCCGCGCGCTCGCTGGCCAGGCTCTCGCGCTGCACCTCATACAGGCGCGTGCGCAGCACCTGCATCGCCTTTTCCTTATTCTTGTGCTGGCTGCGGCCATCCTGACAGGTGACGACGGTGCCCGTCGGCAGATGGGTGATCCGCACCGCGCTATCAGTCGTGTTCACATGCTGCCCGCCTGCGCCCGACGCGCGATAGACGTCGATCTTGAGGTCGCCGTCATTGATCGCGACATCGACCTCTTCAGCCTCAGGCAACACCGCGACGGTCGCCGCGCTGGTGTGGATGCGCCCCTGGCTCTCAGTCGCGGGCACCCGCTGGACCCGGTGGACGCCGCTCTCGAACTTCAGCTTGGCAAACACGCCGCGCCCGACGACCGAGGCGATCACCTCTTTATACCCGCCGACCTCCGCCGCGCTCTCACTGACCAGCTCGACCTTCCACCCCTGCGCATCGGCATAGCGAGCATACATGCGCAGCAAATCGCCCGCGAACAACGCCGCCTCATCACCGCCCGTGCCCGCACGAATTTCGAGCATGGCGGCACGCTCGTCGGCGACGTCGCGCGGCAGCATGGCGATAGCGAGCGCCCGGTCGGCTTCCTCCATCAGCGCGGTCACTCCGTCGCGCTCTGCCGCAGCCATCACCGCCAGCTCAGCATCATCGCCCGCCGCCATCGCCTCAATATCAGCAAGCTCCGCCCGAAGCCGCGCGACCGCCTCCGCCACCAATGCCACCGCATCAACCTCGGCATAATCGCGAGAGGCCGCGACAAACGCTTCGCCCTCCAGCAACCCCGAAGCCATCCGCGCGCTAAGCTCATCCCGTCGCCCGAGGATCTGGCCGATGCGCTGGTCGGAAATGCGGGTCATCAGAGGTTCACGCGGAGGCGCGGAGACGCGGAGAGGATCGCGAACTGAACCCAAAACCCGTCATGCCAGCGAAGGCTGGCATCCATCACGCCTCGCTTATTTGCGCAACGCCCGCAAGCGACCGCAACGCGAGATGGACCCCAGCCTCCGCTGGGGTGACGAGCTTGGGTTGTCATTGGTTTTTGCTATGCCGCTGCCTCATCTCGTCCCACGTTTCGTGGACGGATAGCGACAATTCCAGCTGGCCAAATGTTTGCAGAACACTTCGCATATGATCCTCGTCCAAGCGGGCGTAAGGATACTTTGCTTGCGTTCTTACCTTAGTGATCGGCTCATTCGTATCGGGGTCAAAGGTCACGCGCACGAGAAACTGGTTTTCGTCACCTCGCATCTTCTCATAACGCTTCTTCGGCGACCCCAAAATATTGAGGTTACAGCGATAACCAGCGATTCGAAGGGCATTCGCGATTTGTAGGGCTCTCAAATCTTGCTCACGATGTTCCGAGAATACGCCAAAATCAAACCTGTCCGGCTTTTCGTTTTCCGCCAACATCCCCAACCGCTCAATACCCGCAGCCCATCCCACCGCTGGTGTCGCTGGCCCGCCCATTGCTTCGACCAGCCCATCATAGCGCCCGCCGCCGACCAGCGTGCTTTGGCTACCCAGCAAATCCGCGACCGCGCTCCCGGCATCGGGCACAAACTCAAAAGCGGTGTGCCGGTAGTAGTCCATGCCGCGCACCAGCCGGGGGGCCGCGACCCAATCGACACCCGCCGCCTCCAACCCCGCCTTCACATCCTCAAAAAACTGCCCCGCCTCATCAGTCAGAAATGCCGCGATGGTCGGCGCTGAATCCGCCGCCGGACGATCCCTCGGGTCCTTGCTGTCGAGGATGCGCAGCGGATTGCGCTCCAGCCGCGCCAGACTGTCCTCGCTCAATTCCCCCCGGTGCGCCTCAAAATGCGCAACTAGCCCGGCGCGCCACGCGTCACGGCTGATGGTATCGCCCAGGGTATTCAGGTGCAGACTTACCCCCTCGGTAATGCCCAGCTCCCGCAGCAGCTGATCCGCAAACGCCAGCAATTCCACGTCCGCCGCCGGTTCGCCCGCGCCAAGCACTTCGGCATCAAGCTGGTGAAACTGCCGATACCGCCCCTTTTGCGGGCGTTCATAGCGGAACAGCGGCCCGTGCGTCGCCACCTTCAGCGGCGCAT
>JANOPV010000200.1:0-6362 GCA_031422035.1 Sphingomonas sp.
CACATAGGGCTGCTCGGCCGGCATCACGCCGCAGTAACCGAGGATCGCGATGTCGGCCATCAGGATCCAGAAGAAGCGCTTGAACACCGGGCGGTAGTGGCCCGACCGAACCGGCGATCTATCGAGCCACGGCAGGAAGAAGAGGAGGGCGATCGAACCGAACATTGCGATCACACCCCACAGCTTTGCGTCAATCCACAGGAAGTTGAACGTGAACGCCTTCAGAATCGCGTAAAATGGCAAGAAATACCATTCGGGCACAATATGCGATGGGGTCGATAGCGGGTTCGCCGGGATATAATTGTCCGGATGGCCCATCATATTTGGCGCGAAAAACAGGATTGCGCAAAACGCGATGAGGAACACGCCCAGGCCGAACCCATCCTTGGCAGTATAATAAGGGTGAAAGGGGACGGTATCCTCCTCCGCCTTCACGGCGACCCCTGTCGGATTCGATGATCCCGGGATGTGCAGCGCCCAGACATGCAGGATAATGACGCCGAGGATCACAAATGGCAGCAAATAATGCAGCGAGAAAAAGCGGTTGAGCGCCGCATCATCTGGCGCAAAACCACCGAGCAGCCATTGCCGCAGCGGCTCCCCGACCAGCGGTATCGCCGAGAAAAAGCCAGTGATAACCTGTGCGCCCCAAAAGCTCATCTGCCCCCAGGGAAGGACATAGCCCATGAACGCCGTCGCCATCATCAACAGGAAAATGACGACACCGAGCAGCCAAATCATCTCGCGCGGAGCTTTGTATGACCCATAATAGAGGCCACGGAAGATGTGGATGTAGACAACGATGAAGAAAAAGCTCGCGCCGTTCATATGGGCATAGCGCAAGAACCAACCGGCATTCACATCGCGCATGATGTGCTCGACGCTGTTGAACGCGATCAGCGTATTGGCGCTGTAATGCATGGCCAGGACGATGCCGGTGATGATCTGAATCATCAGGGCAACCCCGGCGAGCACACCGAAATTCCAGAAATAATTGAGGTTGCGCGGCACCGGATAGCCGGCACCAACCGCATTGTAGACAAGGCGCGGCAGCGGCAGGCGGTCATCCAACCAGACCATCAAGCCGTTTTGCGGCTTATATTCTTGTGCCCAAGGAAAACTCATGGTTGCCTTGCTCCTTAGCCGATCGCCACGACGGTGTCGGACGAAAATTCATAGGGTGGCACGACAAGATTGGTCGGGGCCGGGCCCTTACGGACGCGCGCTGCTGTATCATAATGTGAGCCATGGCAGGGGCAGAAATAGCCGCCAAAATCACCCTTGGCTTCACCCTCCGCCGCACCCAACGGCACGCAGCCGAGATGGGTGCAGACGCCCAGCGTAATCAGCCAGTTTTCCTTACCGGGCTTCGTCCGCTCCGCCAGCGTCTGCGGATCACGCAAGCTGCTGATCGGCACTCGATCAGCAGCGGCGATTTCAGCCGGCATGAGATTGCGAACGAAAATGGGCTGTCTGCGCCACGTCGTCTTGATTGCCTGACCAGGCTGAATCGCGCTGATGTCGATTTCAGTTGATGAGAGCGCGAGCACATCACCGGACGGCGCCATCTGATACACCAGCGGCGCGACTGCCGCTACCGCACCAACGCCAGCAAAGCTGACGGTAGCGATGTGAATGAAGTCACGACGACGAACGCCGTCGTCACTGACTGCTGCGCCGTCAATGGTGGCGACTGATGCTGCATCACTGGCCATGCGAAAACCCTATCTTGCCCGCGCGGGCTGCGTTCAACGAGCGAGGAGCAGGTGATACGCAAATCAGCGCGCATTCCTTGCCGCCCCCGGCTGGAATTGCGCGCCTGATAGCCGCGTGCCGCCCCCTTGCCAACAGGCAAATCGCCCATTGCGAGTGGTTTGCAACCTGCCGAGGCAAGCGACATCCGCTTGCCTCCGTGCTGCCGCTACGGCATCGCATAGGGATGCCAATAGCCTTAGCCCTGATCGAACCCGAGATTGCCGGCAATGTCGGCGCAATCCTGCGCACAGCCGCCTGCATGGGAGCAGCGGTTCATATCATTGAGCCGTGCGGCTTTGCCTTTGGTGACCGTGCGCTCAAGCGGGCCGGAATGGATTATGCCGATGCCGCGCCCATTACCCGTCATGCGGACCGGCATGCCTTCGTTGCCGCGGCCCGCCGCACCGGACACCGATTGTTCCTATTGACCACTGCGGGTGGCGACAGTCTCTACGACCATCGCTTTGCGGCGAGCGATATGCTGTTACTGGGCAGCGAAAGCCATGGCGCTCCAGCGGATGTTCATGCGGCGGTAGAGGGATTGATCCGCATCCCAATGCGGCCAGGCTTTCGCAGCTTGAATGTATCGGTCGCAGCGGGCATCGCGCTTGCCGAAGCTGCTCGGCAGATGGGATTAGCCAACCGATGACGATATTCGACCCGCAACAACAGGCCGCGCGCGACTGGTTTGAGGAGCTCCAGGGTCGAATCTGCTCGGCCTTTGAGGCCATTGAAATTGCTGCCGGTAGCGATGCGCGGTTTGACTATGTCAGCTGGGACCGCGAGGGCAACGGCATCACGCCCGGACCGCTGGAGGCTGGTGGTGGTGGCGGTGGCATGCGCGGCGTCATGAAGGGTAAGGTTTTTGAGAAGGTCGGCGTCAATGTGTCGACCGTCGGCGGGGCATTTTCTCCGGAGTTTGCCGGGCAAATACACGGCGCTGACACCGACCCGAGTTTCTTCGCCACCGGCATCAGCCTGGTCGCGCATATGGCCAATCCGCATGTGCCGGCGGTGCATATGAACACGAGGTTCCTGGTGACAACCAAACGCTGGTTTGGCGGCGGTGCTGACCTAAATCCGCCGCTGCCAATCCAAGCTGATACCGATCATTTTCACGCGACGTTCCGAGCCGCCTGCATGCCTTATGGCCCAGATGTTTATGAGCGCTATGCCAAATGGGCGGATGAATATTTCTACATCCCGCATCGCGGCGTAGCGCGCGGCGTCGGCGGGATATTCTACGATCACCTTGAATGCGACACGCCCGATGCGGCAAGCAGCGTGCAATTCGACCGCAATTTCGCGTTTACCCGCGCAGTGGGGGAGGCGTTTCTCGACGCCTATCCCCCTATCGTCCGCCGGCGAATGGACGTACCGTTTACCGAAGCCGATGTGCACCAAATGCAGGTGTGGCGTGGCCGCTATGCCGAGTTCAACCTCGTCCACGATCGAGGGACATTATTCGGCCTTAGGACCGGCGGCAATATTGACGCGATCCTGATGAGCCTGCCCCCCATCGCGGCGTGGGACTGATCGGCAGCTTCACTCGAATACCGAGGCCGTGCGATCCGGTGCCAGATGCCGCCACATCCCGACGACCACTGCGACCGAAATGATGCCGATAGGGATGTTCGTGATCAGCGCGGTGAGTGCTTCCCCGGTGCTGCCACCAAGCACGCTCCCAAACAGCCCCCCGATCAATCCAAGCAGCAGCGACACCACGATACCGGCAATGATGAGCAGGACGAGATAGCCAATGATCGGCCATTGATACGATCGCGTGAGCATCCAGGATTGCGCAATCCCGTAAAGCGGATTGACGCTACGCGCCGCCGCCATGGCCGGACCTTGGACGAACAAGCGCGCGACGAGCCACAGCATCAGCGGGATCATCGTCAAGACTATAATGAACGCCAATATGCCGCCGACGACGCCGCCACCTAAGGCAGCGAGGAGGCCGATGACGAGACCGAAAGCCAACGCCAACACCGCGCCGCCGACGATATAGACGGCCAAGGTGGTGATCGTCGCGATCAGTCCATAAACCAGTGCCGAACCGATATTCTCGTTGCCACTGCCAGCGACAGTCATGCGCGTTGCGCCCATGCTAGCGGCACCGCTCAACAACCCGGCAGCTAGAACCGCCCCCAGCACCGAGCCGATTGCCGTCAACATCGCCATCGGATCAGGCGTGCCACCCGTGCTGAGCGCCGTGATCCGCGCCGCAAATTCAGCCTGGCTAAAGCCGAACACGCCAAATTGGATGATCGCTCCGGCAATAGCGCCGCCCGCAACCATCGCGCCGATCAGCACCCCGTCGCGCGACAATATCTTCGTCGCTTCGTTCCACGCTTGGCCCATATCAAAACCTGCCATGCTGACCCATCCCCTTATGCTCGGCCCTTTAGCCAATAGACCAACGCTTCGTGACGCGCGGCGAAGCAATTGTCCAGCGCGCAACGATTGCGTCGATGAGGCGAACCGGCCAGAAGCGAGCAATGTCGCACTCTCCTCTAGCGTCCCCTGATTGGGCCGTGGCCACAGCACCGGTCGCCTATCCCTATGCACTGAGCGCGATGGAGGCGCGGGCTTCCAGTATTCGTGATGGCGATGCGCGGGAACAGATCTGGCTGCTCGAACATCCGCCGCTTTATACTGCCGGGACTAGCGCCGACCCGGCGGAATTGCTCGACCCGCGCTTTCCCGTGTTCGATGCGGGGCGCGGCGGACGCTATACGTATCATGGCCCGGGGCAGCGGGTGGTTTATGTCCAGCTCGACCTGGCGCAGCGCGGGCGCGATGTGCGCGCCTATGTCCACGCGCTAGAGGGCTGGACGATTGCGGTGCTCGGAGATTTTGGGGTGGCGGCGCGCCGGGCCGACGGCCGGATTGGCATCTGGTGCACCGATGGCCAAGGGCGCGAGGCGAAGATCGGGGCGATCGGCGTGCGGGTGCGGCGCTGGGTTACGCTGCATGGGCTATCGATCAACGTCGCGCCGGACCTGTCTCATTTTACTGGCATCGTGCCGTGTGGGATCGCCGAATTTCCTGTTACGAGCCTAAAGGCATTGGGGATTGCGGCGACCATGGCGGATGTTGACGCGGCGCTGTTGCAGCACCGCGACGCCTTCCTTTCCGCGCTGGGCGGCAGTAAAGCCTCGGCAGTAACCCGTGCGGAGAATGACCAATGCGCCCTGCCCTGACGTTGATATTGCTGAGTGCGGCAACGCTCTGTGGCTGCGATGCGGCGGGCATCACCGGCGGCGGCGCGACCAGCGATACCAATATGCGCAGCGTCGATATTCAGGCGGGCACGGCCAGCGACGAAATGATCCTGCTCGATTCGGCGAGCGGCGATGGCACAGCGGTGGATACCAGCGCCGCGGTTGGCCCGGCGCCGCCGCGACCGGTTGGCGATACCGGTGACGGCGCAAGCACGGACGATAGCGCCGATACGAGCGGCAATGATGCGCCCGCACCGACCGCTGGCGGCGACACGGTCATTCGCCCGCCTGCCGGTGGGGCCGAGCCTGATGGGCCGCCTGAACCTGCGAAAAAATAGCGCTTACGGCAGGCCCAGCAGCTTGTGCGTTTGCAGGCTTAAGCGCCAAATTGGATGACTTAGTGGAAGTAGTATGGCGTTTTTTTCGTCGCGGGTTCCGTCACGTCGGTCGAGCGGCTGTATCAGAAAATGACTGAAGTTCCAAGTACTTAGGTCATCTATGTCGATGCCCTCCTGCGGCCAGACCAGTTTCAGTTCGTCGCCCGTTTTCTGGACCACGACACTGCCGGCCTTTGGGCTGATGCAGACCCAGTCGATGCCGGGATGGACGGGAATGGTCCCGTTGCTCTCAATGGCGATTTCAAACCCGGCAGCGTGCAGCGCATCGACCAGCGCATCGTCAACCTGGAGCATCGGTTCGCCGCCGGTGAGCACGACATAGCGGCGCGCGATGCCGGGGCCCCAGCATTCGGCAATCGCGAGCGCAAGTGCGGCCCCATCAGCGAATTTCCCGCCGCCGATACCATCGGTGCCGACAAAATCGGTGTCGCAAAACTGGCAGATGGCGCTGGCCCGATCCGCCTCCCGTCCGCTCCACAAATTGCACCCGGCAAAGCGGCAGAACACCGCGCGGCGGCCCGACTGCGCGCCCTCGCCCTGGAGCGTCAGGAAGATTTCCTTCACCGCATAGGTCATGGCGCGGCGGCGTAGTGGGTCGGGTCGGCCAGCCCCGCCTCGGCAAAGCCTTTGCTGCGGAGACGGCAAGCATCGCAAAGTCCGCAATGCACGTCTTGCGACGCGGGGCCGCAATGCAGGTCGCCCGGCGCAGGATCATAACAGCTCCAGCTCAATCCGGCGTCGATGCCGAGCCGCGCGGCTTCGGCGGCAATATCTGCCTTGGTCATGTGGAGCAGCGGCGTCGCGAAATGGAACGGATCACCCTCCACCCCCGCTTTTGTGGCCAGATTTGCGGTCGCGGCGAAACTGTCGACAAAGGCCGGGCGGCAATCGGGATAGCCCGAATAGTCGAGCGCGTTGACGCCGGTGTAGATATGCTTGGCCCCGCGCGCCTCCGCCAGACCAAGCGCCAGGCTGAGAAAGA
>JANOPV010000201.1:0-2521 GCA_031422035.1 Sphingomonas sp.
ATCGCGTTCGAGGCTCCCGGCGTTGACGCCGATGCGGATCGCGCAGCCATTGGCTTTGGCGGCGCGGACGACTTCGGCAACGCGAGAGGCGCTGCCGATATTGCCCGGGTTGATGCGCAGGCAAGCAGCGCCAGCGTCGGCAGCCTCAAGTGCGCGTTTATAGTGAAAATGGATGTCGGCAACGATCGGGATGGTGGAGGCGCGGGTAATCTGGCGCATCGCGGCGGTGGAGGCTTCGTCGGGGCAGGACACGCGGATGATGTCCGCGCCCGCCTCTTCGCACCGCCGGATCTGGTCGATGGTGGCGCGCGCATCCTCAGTCGGCGTATTGGTCATGGTTTGCACGGTGATCGGCGCATCGCCGCCCACTGGCACATTACCGACCATGATCTGGCGCGATGTGCGCCGCATAATGTCTCGCCACGGACGAACCGACATGAGCTTTTTCACCTGTTGTTTACGGGGTCGCTATACCCGCCGCTGTTGCCGCGTTGCAACGTGCGGGTCATAAATTTGCAGCACTGGACGAAAAACTCTTGTGCGATGCAACATGGCCATGCACTATCGAAGTCGTAGTTGACGCTCCTGCGCGACCCCCGGGTCGAAATAGACAGGGCGCAATACGCAGGTGGGACGACCGGCAAACAACCGCTTTAAGGGGTTTTTCAATGCGTTCGTCCATCAAGGGGCTCATCAGCCTCGCTCTTCTCTCCACCGCTGCGCCTGTTTTTGCTCAAGACGCTGAGGCGCCCGCAGCACCCGTTACCGTTACCGGCGGCGTCACCGTGGTCTCCGACTACCGGTTCCGCGGCGTCAGCTTTTCCGATGAGGATTTCGCGGTTCAGCCGACGATTACCCTCACCCACGAAAGCGGCGTCTATGTCGGCATTTGGGGCTCTAACCTCGATGACACACCGGTGTTTGGCGATGTCGAAATCGACTTTTATGCGGGCTATTCCGCAGAGGTCTCCAGCGGCGTCACCGTAGACGTCGGTGTCCTCTATTATTATTATCCGAACGGTGACAGTCGCGCGGCTCCGGTGTTGCCTGCGACTGTCGGCGTGCCGTTAAACAGCGACTATTTCGAGCCCTATGCCTCGATTAAAACCACCATCGGCCCGGTGACCGCCAAGTTCGGCTTGGCCTACGCCTTTGATCAGGCGGCGCTGGGCAGTGATGATAACATCTATCTCTACACCGATCTGAGCCTGGGCGTCCCTAACACCCCGATCACATTGGTTGGCCATCTGGGCTGGTCTGACGGTGCGCTGGCGTTCGGCGGCAGCTATTGGGATTGGGCCGTGGGCGCGGATGTCAGCTTTGCCCCGTTCACCGTCGGCGTGCGCTACATCGACACCGACCTTGATAACTTCACCGGCATCCCGGCGGCGGACACGCTGTATGACGAAACGGTGTTGTTCACGATTGGCGTCAGTTTCTGACCCTGCTGCCGTAGCAGTAAACAGGCGGGCGGTGCAGCAATGCGCCGCCCTTCTGCGTTGGCGCGGATGCGGCGGGCAGGAGCTAAGCCGCATAATCTGACGCCGCCCTGCGCCTGCCCTTAATCCGCCACATTGGGTTGGTTGATGGTGCCCGAGGGAGAGCAAATATGCGGGTATCATTGATTGTCAGCGGCTTATGTGCGGCATCGCTTTTGGCGGGCAGTGTTGCGGCCAGCGCCAACACCGGTATCGGCCCGTTCGGCGGCGTGCGGGATGTTCGCGCACAGGTTGGCGTATCGCTGCCAATTGGTGGCCGGCGCGGGTCGGCCGAGAGCCGCCCTAATATTCACATCAGTGCAGGCCCGACCGAGGTGAATGGACGGATTGACGGGCCCTTGCCAATGCGTAGCGTGGGGCTCCCTGACCGGTCGCGCGCGGCGCCGGGTCGGATCGCGCTGACGCTGGATGCGCAGCCTCGGCTGTTGATCAATGGGCAGATGGTCAGCATCGAGCAGCGCTCCGGCCTGACCACAATCGGCACAGTCGGCGTCATTCTGGGCGGGATCGCGGTGGTGCTGGTCGGGTCCTATGTCATCCTGATCAACCGGCTGGATTGCGACGGTGATGGGGAATGTAACTGAGCAATCAGATCTGCGTCATCCTAACGCAATCTGCTTTTCGTCGGCCAACTTATCCAGTTCCGCACGGGTCATTTTATGCGCGGCGCTTTTCAGCTGACCGCAAGCGGCCATGATGTCGCGACCGCGCGGCGTGCGCACCGGCGCGCTGATGCCCGCTTTGAAGATGATGCTGGAAAAGCGCGCGATGCGTTCGGGCGTTGAGCATTCATAGGCGACGCCGGGCCAAGGGTTGAACGGGATCAGATTGACTTTGGCCGGTAGTTTATAGCGGTTGATGAGGGCGATCAGCGCCTCGGCATCGGCATCGCTGTCATTCTTGTCCTTCAGCATCACATATTCAAAGGTGATGCGCCGGGAGTTGTTGATCCGCGGATAGGCAGCGCAAGCGGCCATCAGTTCGTCGATGCCATATTTGCGGTTTATCGGCACAATCTCGTC
>JANOPV010000202.1:0-2307 GCA_031422035.1 Sphingomonas sp.
GTTGGTCGCCGCCATCTGAGCGATAATGAGGTGATGGAGGCGCTGGTCCCTGGCATCATCAGCGAGATGAAGCGCCAGGGCGTGCGCATCAGCCAGCCGGGCACGCTTTCAATCCAGGGGCTGACGCCGGGCGTCGCCTTCGTGCTCGCCTCCTGCTGCCACCCGGTGCCGGGGGACCGGATCGTCGGCCTGTCACGCCCTGATCAGGGCATTGTCATCCACACCATTGATTGCCCGCAGCTCGCCGATGGGCAGGATGCAGACTGGATTGACGTCCGCTGGCAATCCAGCACCGATGGCGGCACCGCCCGGCTCACCGTCGTTGTCCGCAATGAGCTGGGCATGCTCGCCGAAGTCGCGACCCTGATCGCGGCGCAGCATGGCAATATCGTCAACCTGCAAATGTCGGCGCGCGAAGGGGATTTCCATACCTATGACGTGCAGCTTGAGGTTGAGGGCGTGCAGCATCTGATGCGGATATTGAGCGCCCTGCGCGCATCCGACGCGGTCAGCCAGGCCGACCGGACCTGAGGGCCACGGCCAGACCCACTACCGGAAATTATCCGCATAGGTTTGCAACTTCAGCCCGCGTTCCGGGGTGGGCACCACCGTATAGCTAATGCCATTGGCGTCGGCATAACGCTGTGCCGCGGCCAAGTCGGCAAAGGACAGGCGCACTTGCCGACTGGTATCGCTGCTCCCGGCCCAACCGGTCAGCGGGTCGGGTTTTTGCCCTTCAACCTGAATAAATTCCAACATCCAGCCTTGCGTCCGGCCTCGGCCAGATTGCATAGCGTTTTTAGGGACTTGTGAGATTCTGGCGGTCATAAAAACGTCCGGGTAGTTCCATCAAGTGTGTCATTTAGCGCCACCATCGATGTTCCGCTAGCGCCTTCGCGCATCCGCAGCTTTGGTCCGCACAGTCGCCGTCGCCGCCGCCGGATCATCGGGCCACGGATGTTTGGGATAGCGCCCCCGCATTTCCCGCGCGACATCCGCCCAGCTCCCCCGCCAGAAGCCCGGCAAGTCGGTGGTCGTCTGAATCGCCCGCCCCGCTGGCGACGTCAGGCTCAGCACCAGCGGCCGCACCGGATCACCGACCATCGGATGCGTCGTCAACCCAAACAGCGCCTGCACCCGCACGGTCACCGTCGGTCCGCCTTCGGCTGCATAGTCAATCGCATGGCTCGTCCCCGCTGGCGTCTGCAACGCGTCCGGTGCCAACGCATCCAACCGCCGCACCGCCGCCCAATCGAGCCGCGCCAACAACGCCTGATACACCGCACTATCCGGCAAGGACCGCAACCCTCGCTGTCCTTGCAGGACTGGCAACAGCCACTTCTCGGCGTCGGCGATCAACGCCGTTTCAGCCAATGCCGGCACGCCAGCAAATGCCGCCCGCTGGCGCAACGCTGTCGCTGCTTCACCCATCGCCAACGCCGCAAGGCCGGTCGCGCGCACCACCTGCAAGAGCCGTTCCGCGCGATCAAAATCACTGGGCTCGCTATCCGGTCCATGCGCCAGGATGATCGCGCCAATCCGCCGCTCGCGCATCGCACTCAGCCGATCAGTGACCGCATCATAGTCGAGGCTGCGCCGCTCAACGACCTGATCGCCCAGCGCCGCCAGAACCTCTGCTTCGCTCAGCGTCGCAGCGCTCAGGACACGCGCGCCACTCGCTGCACCCTGAATGTCGGCAACCGCCAGCCACCGGGATTTCGCCAGCGGATCGGTTGGGTCGAGCCGAAAAGCGCGCCCACCCGCGCTCAGCCAAACAGCCCCATCGCCGCTGCGTGCGCGGGCCACGCGGTCGGGATAGGCGATCAGGATCAGCTGGCTCACCGACAGTGGTTCACCGGCGCGTGGTTGCGGCGACGCCGCCAATGCCGTCCACCGCCGCGCCAGTCCGCGCGCCGCCTCTGCGCGCGGATTACCCTCCGCCCGCCACCGCCGGAGCCGTTCTTCAATATCGACGCCCGAACCGCCAAGCCCGCGCTCGGTGAGCAGCACGGCTAATTCGGCAGCCATCTGCACCTGCCCCGCCTCAGCCCCGCATATGAGCATATGCGCCAAACGTGGCGGCAACGGCAGTGCCGCGATACGCCGACCATGGCGGGTCGGGTAACCCTCATCGTCAAGTGCACCGAGCGTCATCAGTCGCTGCCGCGCCTCGCTCAGCGCCGCAACCGACGGCGCATCCAGCCACCGCAATGTCGTCGGATCGGGCACCCCCCAGATGGCGCAATCAAGCACCAATGGCGACAAGTCTGCCTCGGTAATTTCCGGCGGGTCATAGGGTGGCAGACC
>JANOPV010000203.1:0-16797 GCA_031422035.1 Sphingomonas sp.
GGTCAGCGCGATGCTGGCGGCGATTAGGGTGGATAATGAGCGCGTGAACAAGGGTGCGGACAAAACGGATGCTCCGGGCAGCAATGCCATGTGGGGCGGGCGCTTTGCCGAAGGGCCCGCGGCGGTGATGCGGGAGATAAATGCCTCGATCCCATTCGACAAGCGTCTCTGGCAACAGGACATCGCCGGCAGCCGTGCGCATGTCGCGATGCTCGGTGCCACCGGCATCCTGACGGCAGCAGACGCAGCGACTATCGACGCGGGATTGGTCGCCATCGCCGCGGACTTTGCCGTCAATGGCGTGCCCGTCGACCTCGCGCTCGAAGACATCCACATGACCGTCGAAAGCCGCCTCGCCGCGCTCATCGGCCCGGTCGCCGGGCGGTTGCACACCGCGCGCAGCCGTAATGATCAGGTGGCGACCGATTTCCGCCTCTGGGTCCGCGATGCCATTGATGCCGTCGATGCGGGGCTGCACGCGTTCCAGCGCGCCCTGCTTGCTCGCGCCGATGAGCATGCCGCGACAATCATGCCGGGCTTCACCCATCTCCAGATCGCACAGCCGATCACGCTGGGTCACCATCTGATGGCCTATGTCGAGATGATGAGCCGCGACCGCAGCCGTTTTGCCGACGCCCGCGCTCGGCTGAACCACTGCCCATTGGGCAGCGCCGCGCTCGCTGGCACCGGTTTTCCCATCGACCGGGCGATGACCGCCGCTGCGCTGGATTTTGACGGTCCCACCGCCAACAGCCTCGATAGCGTCTCAGACCGTGACTTCGCCCTAGATTACCTCAGCGCGGCCGCCCAATGCGCGCTCCATCTCTCACGGTTGGCGGAGGAAATCATTATCTGGGCCAGCCAGCCCTTCGGGTTTATCAGCCTGCCTGATGCCTACTCCACCGGCAGCTCGATCATGCCGCAAAAGCGCAATCCCGATGCTGCCGAACTGGTGCGCGGTCACAGCGGCCGGATCATCGGTTGCCTGACCAGCCTGATGATTACCATGAAGGGTCTGCCGCTCGCTTATTCCAAGGATATGCAGGACGATAAGCCGCCGCTATTTGAGGCGCATGACCTGCTCGCCCTCAGCATTGCGGCGATGACGGGGATGGCTGAGACGCTAAGTTTCCGTGCCGACCGGATGCTCGCCGCCGCCACTTTGGGCTATTCCACCGCCACCGACCTTGCCGACGCACTTGTCCGCGACCATCAGGTGCCGTTCCGCGATGCGCATCACATAGTCGGCGCGGTCGTGAAAGCTGCAGAGGCCAGGGGCTGTATTCTCGCCGACGTGCCGCTAGCGACCGCTCAGGCCATCGACCCACGCATCGACGCCGCGTTGCTGGCGTCGCTAACCGTAGAGGCATCGGTCGCCAGCCGTGCTAGTATCGGTGGGACCGCGCCAGTGCGGGTGCGTGAAGCGATCGCCGAAGCGAAGCGGCGCCTAGAGAATAATGCCGAAGCGAAGCGGCGGCTAGAAAATGGCGGCGAAGCTCGGCGACGGTTGAGTGTGCAGGGAGAGACATGATGATCCGCTCGATGCTGATGCTGGCCGCTGCTGCCACGCTGCTATCCGCCTGTGGCCGCCGCGCAGACCTGGTCTATCCCGTCGGCACGGCTGGCCCCGCCACACCGCGCGGCGCGACTGCCCCGCCAACGCCCGCCAAACTCACCGAGCCATCGACCGAGGCCCGCCCCGCGCGCGACGACGAAGTGCTCCGCCAATCGCAAGAGCGCGAGCCTGACCCTTTTGACCTGCCGCCCGAACGGCGCTGAACCCACTTCAAGGACGTAAAACATTGGATAGTTTCGACCTGATCGATGGCGAAGCGGTGTGCGAGCGCGTGCCGTTGCGGGCCATTGCCGACTCGGTGGGCACGCCCGTCTATGTCTATTCGCAAGCGATGCTGGAGCATCATGCGCGCACGTTTAAGGCCGCACTCGAAGCCACCGGGCCGGTTATCATGGCCTTTGCGGTGAAAAGTAATCCCAACCTCGCGGTGCTGCGCGTGCTGGCGCGCGAAGGTTATGGCGCTGATGTCGTCTCGGCTGGCGAAATGGCGCGGGCGATTGCGGCGGGCATGGCGCCCGCGCGGATCATCTTTTCCGGCGTCGGCAAATCCGCGATGGAAATGACGGCGGCGATGGATGCGGGCATCGGCCAGTTCAACATCGAATCCGAAGCCGAGGGCTATGAATTGTCCGCGCTCGCCATGGCCCGCAGCAGCGCAGCAGTGGCGACCTTGCGCGTCAATCCTGACGTCGACGCTGGCACCCACGCCAAAATATCGACTGGCAAGGCTGAGAATAAATTTGGCGTGCCGCTGCACGAAGCTGCCGGCATCTATGCGCGCCTCGCCGCGCTCCCCGGCCTCGCGATGCGCGGGGTCGCGCTGCATATTGGCAGCCAGCTGTTGACGCTTGACCCGCTCGAAGCTGCCTTCACCAAAATCGGCGCGCTCGTCGCTGACCTGCGCGCCGCCGGGCACAGCATCACCCATGTCGATCTCGGCGGCGGGCTCGGGGTGCGCTATCGCGATGGCGATGTGCCTCAGACCCCGGCCGCCTATGCGGCGATGGTTGCCCGGATCACCGGCGACTGGGGCGTTACCTTGATGTTTGAGCCGGGCCGCGTCCTCGTCGCCAATGCCGGGGTCATGGTCACCCGCGTCATCCGGGTAAAGCCCGGCGTCACCGCGCCATTCGTGGTCGTCGACGCTGCGATGAACGATCTCGCCCGCCCCGCACTCTACGACGCCTGGCATGATTTTGACGCGGTGCGACCGACGGGTGAGCGGATGATCGCCAACATCGTCGGTCCGGTCTGCGAAAGCACGGATACCTTCGCCATGGGCCGCGACATTGATGTCGTGGCACCGGGCGATCTCGCGGTGTTCCGCTCCGCTGGCGCTTATGGGGCGACCATGGCCAACACTTATAATAGCCGCCCGCTGGTGCCCGAAGTGCTGGTCAATGGCGGGCGCTGGGCAGTGGTCGCAGACCGCATCCCCGCCGCTGTCATCATGGCGGCGGAGCGCGTGCCCGACTGGCTGGATAGCTGACCGCCATGCACAGCCTGCCGCTATTCCTCCGCCTTAATGGCCGCCCGGTCATCCTGCTGGGGTATGGTGATGCAGCGGCTGCGAAACGGCGGCTGCTCGACCGCGCCGGCGCTCAGATCGAAACCTCGCCCGACGCCAACGCTGCGCTCGCCGTCATTGCCCTCGATGGAGATGCAGCCGACGCAGCCGTCGCCGCGTTGCGCGCTCGCGGCATTCTGGTGAACGCGGTCGACCGCCCTGAATTATGCGACTTCACCTTTCCCGCAATTGTTGATCGCGACCCGGTGCTCATCGCCATCGGCACTGGCGGCGCCTCAGCGGGCATGGCCAAGGCGCTGCGCCTGCGCATCGAAGCGATGCTCCCCGAACGCCTCGGTGGGCTAGCGGTGGCACTCGGTGCGGCGCGCACCGCCTTGCGCGCCCGCTTCCCCGATGCCCGCGCCCGCCGCGCCGCGCTCGATGCCGCATTCACGCCTGGCGGCGCGCTTGATCCGCTGTCAGACCACGCGCCGGACGCAGTGGGCCGCTGGCTCGCCGCGACCACCGATGAAGCACCGGCCCATCGCCAAATGTCCATCGCGCTCACCTCCGCCGACCCCGACGATCTCACCCTGCGCACCGCGCGGCTGCTCGGCCAGGCAGACACCGTCCGCCACGCCACTGATGTCCCGCCCGCCATCTTGGCCCGCGCCCGCGCTGATGCCCGACTGGTTGCGCTGGACCTGCCCTTTGTGGCACCACCACAGGGATTGACGGTGGTGCTGGAGATGGCCCGATGATGACCAGCCTCAGATTGGCGGACGGGGTGGTGCGCGAATGCACCCTTGCCGAACCGCTCCATGACGCCGCCGGGTTCACCTGGACCCATATCGAGGGCACCCGAGACCGCGCCGAGCTCGACCGGATTATCGCTGAACTGCCCGCCACCGTCGCCGGGCCGCTGACTGCGGTTGAGACCCGGCCGCGCTGCGAACTCTACGGTGACGGGGTCCTCCTCAACCTGCGTACTGTGGCCGCTGCACCTGATGATGGCGGTGATCCGCTGGTCTCGATCCGTATCTGGTGCCAGCGCGGGTTGGTGATCAGCGTCAGCTTCCGGGAGGCTGCCGTTTTGCCGCAAGTGCGGGCGCACTTCATGACCGGGGCGCTGCATGATCCTGGCGACATCATCATTGCGCTGGTACAGGCGACCGCTGAGCTGCTGGACCCTGATGTCGCCAATATCGGTGATGCGCTCGATGACCTCGAAACCAGCATCGGCCCCGACACGCATGTTGGCGAACGGCGGCGCATCACCCGCTTCCGCTCAAAGGCGATTAACCTGCGCCGTTTCATTCAGCCACAGCGGCTGGCGCTGGAACGGCTGGCCGCGCTGCCGGTCGATTGGCTCGACGCCCATGAAAAGGCGTTGCTGCGCGATTCCGCCGACCGCTTCGCCCGGATGGCGGAGGAACTGGAATCGATCCGCGAACGCGCCGCCGTCCTCCAGGATGAATTGATCGGCCTGCGGTCGGAACGGATCGACAGCCGTTCGCTGCAAATCTCGATCACCGCGCTCATCTTCCTGCCGCTTACCTTCATCACTGGCTTGCTCGGCATGAATGTTGGCGGCATCCCTTATGCAGAGGAAAGCTGGGCGTTCTGGGGTGTGACCGGCTTTTGCCTAGCCACAGCGATCGGCGTCTCCGCCTGGTTCTCCTGGCGCAACTGGCGCTAGACGGGCGCTCAGCCCTCGTCGCGGACGATCAGCATATGGATGCGGGCGAGCGCGATGATGGTGCGCGCGTCATCCTGCCACGCCTCCACCACCACCGTCGCCACCCGTGATCCAACCCGCGTCACCCGCCCGCGGGCAAAGCTGGTGCGCGGCAATCCGGGGCGCATATAGTCAATGGTGATACCAATCGGCTTGGTGTGAAACGGCGCGTCGGCACTGGCCGCTGTTGCCGCAATCGCTGCATTGGCCGCCATCTCGATCAGCCCGGCGGTTGACCCGCCATGCAGCATTCCTGGGCGTCCTTCGACCTGTCCTGAAAAATCCATGGCCAGCGTCGGGCCGACCGATGCATCGACCGCAGCTTCTGCAAGCCGGATGCCAAGCAGATCGGCATAAGGGGGCAGGGCAACTGTGCTCATCGGATCAGCACCGGGCCAGTAAACATGAACGTCCCCGCGACATGCGCGACCGGATCATCGGCATCGCCATCATGCGCCGACCCGCGGATGAACGCGACATCGCGCGCCACCCTGGTGCAGGTTACCCGCCCGATCATGTCGGCACGCGGGTGCGCGGCACGCAGATAATCGATGCGCAGGTCCAGCGTCGCGGTTGGCCGGAACGCCTTGATCCGCGTCCATACCGCCATGCCCGCCGTCATATCCATCAGCGCGATGATCGCGCCCGTTGCCACCGTCTGCTGCGCGACATCGCCGACCAGTTCGGCCCGCCATGGCAGGCGCAGCTCGGTCCAGTCATCGCCATGGTCGCCATAACACATGCCCAGGGCCGCGATATGACCAAATTTCTCCATCGCCCGGAACATCCGGCCCGGATCGAAACCGCTTGCGGCCGTTGGTGGATCTGCGCTGCTCACCTTTCGGTCCATATCGTAACTGCCAGGTCTGGCAAGATTGCGGATCGTTAATTTGCAGGCCTCGCCATGCGCTCCGAAGATGATGTCCGGCGTCCATCCCGGTTCGCCACCACAGCGAAAGGATTGCCACCATGGCCATCGCCGATTTTGAAATTGCCGACCTGCCGCACCTCGACAGCGTCCCCGCCGCCCACGGCGCGCTCGCGCCGCACAGCCAGATGGACGGACCCAATTTGTTCGACATCATCATCACCGTCGTCATTATGACTGGCGGCAAATAACCGGTGCACCCCAATGCTGACCTACGCGCCGCCATTGCCTCACCCCGGGTGATGGCGCGCGCGCGGGCGGCAGGCGTGACCTCGGCTGCTGCGTGGCGGGCGCGCGTCGATGTGCAGGCCCTCGTTGCGGCGCTAACCCGGCTGGAAACCGAACCGGTCGCCGACGCACAGGGGTTCGCGGCGGTGCTGCAACCCTGGCTGACCGATCAACGCTGGGTCAGCGCGTTCGTTGCCCAAGGTTGTGCAACATTGCGAGATGACCCCTTGGCGGCGGTCCAGTTTCGCCTGGTTCAGGGCCGGGTGGTCCACGGGCTGGCTCTGCTCGCCACCGCGATGGCCGATGTCACGCTGGGCTGGGTGGATTCGCTCACCCTACCGCTGGCCCGCGATCCCTATATCACCCTCCTGTCCAACCTGTCAGTGGTGTGCGTCATCCGGGCCGGTGGTTTGATGGTGCAGCATCGTCAGTTGCATCCAGCGCCTGATGGCGACCGCCTACACAGCCTGCCGCCCCGGATGGTGAGCGACGGCGAGATTATCGCCACCGATGGCCGCCACGAGTGCCTGACCATGCAGAGCGCAGCCAGCGATGCGGTGCTGCTGCGGTTCAATCTGCGCCTCACGCCGCCGCTTCCCGAACGCGCCTATGATGCCGATAGTGGACGGCTCATCAAATGCGGGATGGGGGATGACAAAGTCTCGCGGATGATGCCGCTCTTGTCGGTGCCCCGCCTCGCCGGGCGGGCTGCTGCTGCGGCCATCCACCTCGCGCAGCTGGCAAGCCATCCCGATCCGATCCTGCGCTGGACGGCGATGCGCGAATGGCTGGTCGCCGACGTTTGGGCGGCGGTGCCCTATCTAAGAACCATGGCCATCGATGATCCTGACGCCGGGGTGCGGCATGCGGCGGCCGCGACCCTTGCCATCCTCCAACCCACGGAACCGCAGCCATGCCCGGCCTGAACCGTATCGTCACCGACGCCCAGCCCATCGGCTTTGACGAATTCATCGCCCGGCTCGACGAAGGCGGCGCGGCGCTCGATTGCGCGGAGGCGGTGGAGGCGCGCGCAGATTTACTGGCGCGCCTCTCGGCCAATCGCGATTTCCTCGTCGATATTGCCCTGACCGCGCTCAAGGATGAATGCGCACAGCAAGCGGCGGCCAATGGCTATGGCGGGCAGGTCATGCTGCTCCACCGTGACGAAGGTCGCTTTTTCGTCCGCGCGAATTTCTGGCCTGGGCTGGACGATCCGGTGGCGCGCTAGCGGACGCAGCCATTATTCCTATGATGTGCCGCACGACCATAATTTTGATTTCCTGACCGTCGGCTACCTTGGCCCCGGCTATCGCAGCGACTGGTATGATTACGACCATGACCGCGTCGCAGGATATTCCGGCGAGGCCGTTGAACTCGTCTTGACCGAGCGCGGCCAGCTGACCCCCGGGCGGCTGCTCCATTACCGGGCGCACCGCGACATCCATAGCCAGATGCCGCCGCAGTCGCTCTCAGTCAGTCTCAACATCGTTCCTGAACATCCCGGGCTGTTGTGGGGCGACCAATATATCTTTGATCTCGATCATCATCAGGTTGCCGGCATCCAGACCGCGGTGCCATCCGAGGGATTGTTGCGGCTGGCGGTGCATTTCGGAGAGGGTAATGGCATTGATCTCGCTGAACATTTCGCGCGGAACCACCCCAGCCACCGCGTCCGCTGGACTGCATGGCGCGCGCTCGTCGGTCAGTCGTCAGATCGCGCTGCGCAGCTAGCGATTTTGGACCGGGCCGCTGGCGCACCCTCGGCCTTGGTGGCAGGACAGGCCCGGGCAATGCTGGGCCAGTTGCACAGTGCGACTGCCGCTTGAGTCCGATCACTTGTCTGCGTGAGGTCGAGAAGATGTCTGACTTGCCAGCACCAGAGGGGCACAGTGTCACCACTGCGGCGCGCATCCGCATTGCCCTGTTTGAGCCTGATCCCTATCGTGCGGCCTGCGTGATTGCCGCGCTCGATTTGCCTGGGCGAGAGATTTGGGCGCTCGGCGATCCGGCCTTGTCGGTCCGCGATTGGCTGAGGGTGCCGTTCGACATTGTGCTCTGCAATGCGTTTGCGTCAGTCGGTGTACCGGATGACGTTGCAGCATTAGCCCGCCGCTTGGCCGCGACCCGCCCGCTTTTTGTGCTCACCGCCACCGATTGCCACCGTCAGCGCACCCTGGCCATAGCCGCTGGCGCTGACGATGCCATTGATCCCTTATCAGCCCCGGATGAGCTCGCAACGCGGGTGCTCGCTTTGTTGCGCCGCCGGGCACTGACCATGGGGCGGCTGGCCTGCGACGATCTGGAGATTGACCTGATACGCCGCGCGGTACGCCGAGGCCCGCGCGCCATCACTATGCCCGGGCGCGAATTTGAATTGCTGGCAGAGCTCGCGCGCACCCCGGACGAAATTGTCCCGCGCATGCACCTGCTGCGTTCGGTCTGGAGCCTCGATTTCGATCCGGGCACAAACCGGGTCGAGGTGCACATGTCACGGCTGCGCAGCCGGGTCGACCGGGGCGAACGCTTTCCCATGTTGCGCACAGTCAAGGGGCGCGGCTATGCCTTGGTTAGCCAATCCGGCGTTATGACTGCGCACGCGGACGCGCTGCACATGGCGGTTCCGTAGCGACAGGCACACCCGCCCTTGACCGCGTCCCGTCGCCCCGGCATCCCCGGCTCAACGAACAAGCGGAGAGAGCCGGTCATGCATCCTAGCGTCCACGCACACACCCATCCCGATAAGCCCGCCGTGATCGAGGCGGAAACCGGCCGCATCCTCACCTTTGCGCAAGTCGATGCGCAGTCGAACCAGTTCGCCCACCTCCTGCGCAGCCATGGCTTGGCGGTCGGAGATGTCGTTGCACTCATGCTCGATAATGTGCCGGAATATTTCTCGATCGCCTGGGGCGCGCAACGCGCGGGCCTCCATTATGTCTGCATCTCGACCCGGCTAACGGCGGCAGAGGTCAATTATATTCTGGCAGATTCCGGCGCGCAGATGCTGGTGCTCGGCGCCAGCGGCACCGCGCTCGCGTCGGTGCTCGACTTCATGGGGCATCGCTACACGATGGATGCGCCGCTCGACGGCTGGCTGGCAATCGAAACCGCGATGGCGGCACAACCGACCACCCCCATCGCTGACGAACGGGCCGGCGTCGACATGCTATACTCATCCGGCACCACGGGCCGACCAAAGGGCGTGAAAATTCCGCTTCCCGAAGATCCCGCCATCGCTCAGGGCAATACCTTGACCATGGTCGCCGGGGCCTTTGGTATTACCGCCGACAGCATCTATCTGACCCCCGCGCCGCTTTATCATGCCGCGCCGCTGCGCTGGTCGATGACCGTGCAACGCATGGGCGCAACCATCGTCCTGATGCGTCATTTCGATGCAGAGGCGGCGCTGGCGGCCATCGAACGCTATGGCATTACCGCTGGCCAGTTTGTACCCACCCACTTCGTGCGGATGCTGAAATTACCAGCCGATGTCCGTGCGCGCTACGATCACAGCATGATGCACTGTGCGATCCACGCCGCCGCGCCGTGTCCGGTGCCGGTCAAACAGGCGATGATTGATTGGTGGGGCCCGGTCATCTGGGAATATTATGCGGGGTCAGAGGGCAACGGGATTACCATGATCACCTCTGACCAATGGCTGACCCATCAGGGCTCGGTCGGCCGCGCGATCAGCGGCATTCTTCATATCTGCGATGAAGACGCGAATGAACTAGCCCCTCGCCAGGAAGGGCTGGTCTATTTTGAGGGCGGCAACCCGTTCACTTATCATAATGACCCGGAAAAGACCGCGGAGAGCCACAACAAGCATGGCTGGTCGACGCTCGGCGACATTGGCTGGATGGACGAGGAGGGGTTTCTCTACCTCACTGACCGCAAGAGCTTCATGATCATTTCCGGCGGGGTGAACGTCTATCCGCAGGAGATTGAAAACCACCTCGTCACCCATCCCAAGGTTGCCGATGTCGCGGTCATCGGTGCGCCGCATCCCGACATGGGAGAGCAAGTGGTGGCGATTATCCAGCCGATGGACATGGCCGATGCCGGCGATGCGCTGGCCGAGGAATTGTCGGCCTATTGCCGCACCGCTCTCTCTGGCGTGAAACTGCCCCGCCGTATCGATTTCCGTGTGGAACTGCCGCGCCATCCCACCGGAAAGCTCTACAAACGTCTACTGCGCGACGAATATTGGGCTGCCGCCAAGGAGACTGGACAATGACCACGTGGCAGGATGATGCAGGCCGCGTTGCCATCACCGTCGATGGCGGCATCGCCGATGTTCGGCTGACCCGCGCCGACAAGATGAATGCGCTCGACCCTGCCATGTTCGACGGCATCATCGCCGCCATTGACTGGCTCGGCGCGCTGTCGGGCCTGCGCGTTGTCGTCCTGTCGGGTGATGGCCGCGCCTTTTGCGCCGGGCTGGATATGCTCAGCATGGCCGGCGGCGGTGCGAGTGCGGGCATGAGCCTGACTGATCGTCAGCACGGCCTCGCCAACCGGTTCCAGCAGGTCGCGTGGGGCTGGCGCGAACTGCCAGTGCCGGTCATCGCCGCCGTTCACGGTGTTGCCCTTGGCGGCGGATTTCAGATCATGAGCGGAGCGGATTTTCGCATCGCCCACCCCCGCACCCGGCTTGCGATCATGGAAGTGAAATGGGGGCTGGTCCCCGATATGGGCGGCCTGCCGCTATGGCGCGGGGTCATCCGTGATGATGTGCTGCGCGAACTGGCCTATACCGCGCGTGAATTCACCGCCGGACAGGGGGTCGCCTATGGCTGCATCACCCGCATGGCGGAGGATCCGCACGCCGAGGCCATGGCCATCGCCCGCGACATTGCCGGTAAAAACCCCGACGCGGTGCGCGGCATAAAACGCCTCGCCAACGCGCTGTATGAGCAGGATGCCGAGGCGCTGTTACTCGCCGAAAGCGCCGAACAGGCCGCCGTCATCCGCACCCCGAACCAGATCGAGGCCGTCACCGCAAACTTTGAGAAACGTACGCCGGTGTTCGCCGATGAAGGGCTGCCGGAGGACTAATCTGCGGGCAACGCCGCGATGAACCGGCACGCCGCCAGCCACTCGCGCTCCCGCCGGGCGCGGGTTTTCACCGCATCGCTATCAGCACCCCACAGCTCCTCCTGATAGCGTTCCTCCAGGGTCACCGCCGCCCATCCGGCCTCAGCGGTAATTGCCCGCTCCAACACGCCCAGCGCCACCACCAGCGACCCGCCCATCGTCACCAGCGGCGACAGCCCGGCCAGCTGCCACGCGTCGAGCGCCGCCACCGCGCTGCGCAACGCCGCCACTGTCGCGGTCGGTTGGTCGACATGCATGACCCCCGCCGCCAGCCGAAACATAACGCCCCAGCGCCGCTCAGCCCGGTCGAGCAGCGGGTTCCACTCCGCCGCCTGCCGGGCGAGCAAGCCGACATCCTCGCCGCGATAGGCGAGCGCATCGGTTTCGGCATAGCGCGACAGGTCGTCGCGCACCGGCGCGGGGTCGGGTCCGATCACATCAATCGCGGCATTGGCTAGCCCGGTCGCGACCATCTCCGCAGGTTGGATCACGTCACCCTGCGCCGCCCATTCGGCAGCGATCAGCGCCGCGACCTCGGCATTGGGCACGACCAAATCCGCCCGGCGCGGGGTCTTTACGGTCCGCCCATCCAGCGTAATCGTCCAGCCTGCCGCAACCTCCAATACTGCAACGTCGGTATAGAGCCGCTTCATTGCGGGCTGCGCCACCGCCGCAGCAACCACGGCACCACCAGCAGCATGTCGACAAAGCCAGCGATTATCAGCGCAATGCCAACGGGCAGTTTGAGCGCTTCGTCAACAAACGCGCGGTCACCAAAGCCGATGACGATCCCGGCGACAATCATCAGCGCCGCGAGCAATCGCGCGCCGGAGATAATGGCAAAGCGCATTGGCGCAGGGTCGGTGTCACTCATCGCATATCCTCCAGCGCAGTTAGTAATTGGGCAGGCGTATCGACCAGCACCGCAGCGCCCGCCAACAGCAGCGTCGCCGGATCATGATAGCCCCAGGTCACGCCAATTGCGCGCGCGCCAGCAGCCACCGCCATCGCCATATCAAAACTCGTATCGCCGATGACGATGGTCTCGCCCGGCTTGGCACCACTGTCCCGCATCGCCGCAATCACCATTGCCGGATCAGGCTTGGACGGGTGAAGATCTGCGGTTTGAAGCGTCGCAAATTGCTCGGTCATGCCGTGTGCGGCCAGCAGCCGCAGCAACCCGCGCCGCGATTTGCCGGTGGCGACACCCAGCACCCAGCCATTGGCGACCAATGTATCGAGCAGCGCCGGGATGCCATCATAGAGCGGCTCAGGCTCCGCTCCAGCTGCAATCCGCGCATCGAGATAGGCGTCGCGATACGCATCAACCAGCTGCGCCTGCAAGACCGCCCCCCCATCAGGCAGCAGCTTTGCCGCAATCCCGGGTAGGCTGAGGCCGATATTCAGGCGCACCGCTTGCGCAGGCGGCGGCGTCCGTCCTATCGCCGCAAAGGCAATCGCCATCGCCGCGACAATCTCATGCTGACTATCGGCCAGTGTGCCATCACAATCGAACAAGGCAAGCCGCACCGTCATGCGCCGCCGCCGCGCGCCGCCAGGATAGCCGCCGCCATGTCGTCCGCACCAACGGCTTCCATCGCGTGGATCACCCGCGCCGCTTCCACCGCCGATTTATTCTGCGACACTTTGTGGGTGCCGCGCAGGTCGGTGATGCTCATCTCAAAGGCGGTAATAGCGCCCAGCATTGCCTCAAACCGCGCCGGCTCCATCTTCGCCCGGGTCCAGTCCTCGCCCACCGTCGGCTCCAGCTGCGTCGCTAGGTCATCGACCAGCTCGGTCAGCGCCGCGCGGTCCAGCCGCCGCACCGGCCCCTCGCACTCGACCGCTAGATAATTCCATGTCGGCACTGCGCCGCGCACATCGGCATACCAATTGGCGCTGAGATAGGCGTTCGGCCCTTCGATCACCGCCAGCGCCACGACACCGTCAATCCGCGATGCCAGCGCATTGCCATTGGCCAGATGGAAATGCAGCACATGCGCGCCATCCGGTCCGGTGCGTACGAGCACGGGCACATGCGCGACGCGCGGGCCCTCTTCGGTTTGTGCAAATACGCGCGCAAACCCGACGTCGCGGATCAGCGCCAGCATCGCCTCAGTGTCAGTCCAGCGGAACCCAGTGTTCGGGTGCATCGATCAAGCCTTCGGACGCCGAGGTTTGAAGGGAGCTTTGGCGGGCGCCTTGGTCGCCGTCTTAGCGGGGGCCTTTGCTGGCTTCGCCTTGGCCTTAACCGGCGCCTCACCACGCCCACGCCGTTCGCCGCGCCGTTCCTTACGCACGGTCTTGGCGTGCGCCCGGGCTTTGGCCTTTTTCTGTTCAGCGGATGCTGGCGGCGGCGATTCGTCGATCAACGCATCGCCAGCGGCCACTTCAAAGCCCAGCGCGGCCATCGTCTGCGCAAAATGTTCGGGCAATGGCGCGGTCACATCCAGCCGCCCGCCGAGCGGGCTCGGGATTTTTAGCCGCCGGGCATGGAGATGCAGCTTGCGCGAAATGCTCCCGGTCAGGAACGCCGCCTTGCCGCCATATTTGCCGTCGCCGACAATCGGATGGCCAATCGCCGCCATGTGCGCGCGCAACTGGTGCGTCCGCCCGGTTAGTGGTTGCAGCTCGACAAAGGTGGTCGCATTGCCCGCCCGTTCGATCACGCGATAGCGGGTCATCGCCATCTGTCCATGCTCTTCGCTGACATGCATTTTTTCGCCGCCGGTGCCGGGTTGCTTGGCCAGCGGCAGGTCGATCTGGCCGACCCACACATCGGGCACGCCGACGATGATTGCCCAATAAGTTTTGCGCGCTGACCGCCCGGCAAAGGACCGCGAGAACTTCGCCGCCGCTGCGGCTGTGCGCGCCACTAGCAGCACGCCCGACGTATCCTTGTCGAGCCGGTGGACCAGTTTTGGTCGCCCGCGTTCATCGGCAAAGGCGTCGAGCAGCCCGTCGACATGCTCGGTCGTCCCGGTCCCGCCCTGCGTCGCCAGCCCCGGTTCCTTGTTGAACACAATCGCTGCATCATCCTGGTGGATGACCATGGAGTGGGCCAGCGTGATCTGTTGATCGCTAAGCGGTTTACGCTCGCGCGGTGCGCGCGGGGTTGCCGCCGCCGTGCCATCATCCAGTGGATGGGTCAGCATCTGTCCCGCGGCAATCCGCGCCGCCGGGTCGGTCTTTGCCCCGTCAATCCGGACCAGCCCGGTGCGCGTCCAACGCGCCAGCAGCGCATGCGGCACGTCGGACCGATGCCGTTTGAACCAGCGGTCGAGCCGGATGCCATCATCATCGGCGGCGATATTGTCCTGCCGGGGGGCGATGTTGTCCTGCTGCGGGGCCATAGTTTCGGTCATGCGGCGATCCCGCGCGTCAGCATGATACCAAACCCGACCAGCAGCACCGTGCCAACCACCGAAGCCGCCGCATAGCCCAGCGCGGGCAGGGTGTCGCCGCGTTCGATCAGCTGCCATGTTTCGATGCTAAACGCCGAAAAGGTCGTAAATCCGCCCAACAGGCCAACTCCGATGAACAGTCGCCAGCCCTCAGCCAGCCCGCGTGACAGCGCCCATCCGGTCAGCAGACCCATGGCCAGCGCGCCGATCAGGTTCACCGTAAGCGTGGCGTAGGGCCAGCGGTCGCCAGTCGCCCCAGCGATGGCAAGGCCGCTATGATAGCGCAGCGCTGCGCCAATCGCGCCGCCAGACATGACAAAAATAGTAGAGTTCATCGCCGCGCCATAGCGGCAGTTGGGGATGGGCGCCACCGCCCAGCCTATTCAGCCGAAATCAGCCCAGTTCCGGGTGCAGCTGGCAAATATGATCGAGCACCGAGACATGCATCGGATGGGCCCATTCGCAGCCAAAACCGAACGGATTGGCCCAGCGGATGATCGCCTCCACCGGCGCCAGTCCCTCAACCCCAATCCACACGCAATCGCCGACATAGACCTTGGCCGTACTCTCGCAGCGACACCCGGATTGCGACAAATCGGTCACGCGCACGCGAAACGGCGTCCGGCCGATCTTGCGGAAGTCTGCGGTCACCTGCACCGGATTGCGCGCACGCCGCCGCCGGTTGACGTCGCTGTCATCCTCGACCGGAGGCCGCGCCCAATTGTGCCTGTCCATTCGCATAATCCTAGTTGCATAAACGCAAAAGGTTAACGACCAATGGCTCCGAGCATTGCGTCCACCGCCACAAATTTCTCGCGCGGGGCATCGGTGCGGGCGTTGGCGATTTCGGCGGCATCGATGGTCTGCCAGTCGCGAAAGGTAACGATGCCGATGCTGCGCGCGCTCGCCAGGGCATCCAGCCCGGCTCGGCCCGCTTTGCCGCTATGGTCCGCCACCTCGCCGATCAGTTTCTCGGCAATCGCCTGGCCATCGGGTTTGTTGGTGCCAATGGTTCCCGTCGGCCCGCGCCGCGCCCAGCCGACGCAATAGAGCCCCGGCGCAATCAGCCCCGCATCATTGGCAAACCGCCCGCGCCCATGTTCATAGGGCACACCCTCGATTGGCGGCGTCTGGTAACCGATGCAGCTGACGACCAGGCTGGCGGGTATCGCATACTGCTCGCCAGTGCCGGTGGACCGCAAATCCGCGTCGAGCCGGGTGCGCTCGACGATCACCCGCTCCACCCGGCCGTCACCCTCAATTGCGACCGGCATGGCAAAGAAATCAAACTCGATGGTAATCGGTTTAGCCACCGGATTAGCGGCAAAATTGCGCAAATGCGTCACCGATTTGCGCTGCCCCGGCTCCAGCATCGCATCGTCACCAACATCGGGCAGATCAGCGGGGTCAACGCGCGGGCTGGCGCGCTCCAGATGGCCCAGCTCGCCCAGTTCCTTCGGCGTCATCGCAATCTGATGCGGCCCGCGCCGCCCCAGCAAGTGGATCGCGCGAATGCGGCTGGTGCGCAGCGCCGTGAGTGCATGGGCAACAATATCGCTGCCAGCAAACTCGCTTTCAGCCTTCGCCAATATCCGCGCGACGTCCAGCGCGACATTACCATTGCCGACGATCACCGCGCCAGCCCCATCGAGCAACGGGTTGAGCGCGGCATGGTCAGGATGACCATTATACCAGCCAACGAATGCGGCGCTGCCAACCACGCCGGGCAGGGCGGCACCGGGAATGTCCAGGGTCCGATCATGCGGCGCACCCGTTGCCAGCACCACCGCGTCATAGAGCGTCATCAGCTCAGCGATTGTCACATCGCGGCCAATTTCGACATTGCCGATAAAGCGGACATGGTCGGTCAATGCCACCGCCTCATAGCGGCGCGAGACCGCCTTGATCGATTGATGGTCGGGGGCGACACCGGACCGGATCAGGCCAAAGGGCACCGGCAGCCGGTCAATAATGTCCACCCGCACCGCGTCGCCCAGCGTGCGTTGCAACGCTTCGGCGGTATAATATCCCGCTGGCCCGGAGCCGATGATGGCGACATGGCGCATGCTAACCCCCAAAGCCTGACGATCCGTCGCCAATCCCGCGTTGTGCACGGGCGCGGATTCGTTCGTGGCCTATCCACCACATGCAGCAAAGCCGTGCAAGCATCTGGGGCGGGTGGGGCTTGACCGGCCCTGCGCCGCGTCCTATCGCGCCGCCTCTTGCCCCGTCGTCTAATGGTAAGACTTCGGTTTCTGATACCGACTATCGAGGTTCGAATCCTCGCGGGGCATCCATCCACATCAGCACATTAGCCGCGCG
>JANOPV010000204.1:0-2494 GCA_031422035.1 Sphingomonas sp.
GGTGGTCATGACCTGCTGTCTGAGAAGCCCGAGCAGATTGCGCTCGGCGATGCGGTGGCCGTGCTCAGACCGCTGCTGGCCGATGAAGCCGTGCTGAAAATCGGCCACAACCTCAAATATGACATCAATGTGCTGGCGCAACATCGTCTGACCATCGCGCCTTATGACGACACGATGCTATTGTCATTCGCACTGGATGCGGGCGCGCATGGTCATGGATTGGACGAGCTGGCGATGCTGCATCTCGGGCACCAGTGCATCGCGTTCAAAGAGGTGTGCGGAACCGGCAAGAGCCAGATCAGCTTTGCCGAAGTGCCGCTGGACCGGGCCACCGCTTATGCCGCCGAGGATGCCGAGGTTGCCCTGCGCCTGTGGCTGCTGTTGCGGCACCGGCTGTGGCAAGAGGGCGGCACGCGGGTTTACGAGCAGGTCGATCGGTCATTGGCGCAAACCGTGGCAGCGATGGAACGGCGCGGGATCAGCGTCGACCGTGCCGTGGGGAGCCGGCGGGGGACGCAGTTCGCGGAGGACATTGAGCGTCAGGAGCTGACGATCCATGCCGAAGCGGGCGGGCCGTTTACGATCGGCAGCCCCAAACAGCTGGGCGAAATCCTGTTCGACCGGCTCGGCCTGAAGGGCGGGCGCAAGGGCAAATCGGGTGACTGGTCCACCGACCAGAGCGAGCTCGAGCGGCTGGAACGCGACGGGGTGCCGATAGCGCGGATGGTGCTGGAATGGCGGCAGGTGGCCAAGCTGAAATCCACCTATAGCGACGCGCTGCAGGAACAGATCAACTCGCGCACCCACCGCGTCCACACCAGTTACAGCCTGGTTGGGGCGCAGACTGGGCGATTATCCTCCACCGACCCCAATTTGCAGAATATTCCGATTCGCACCGAAACCGGGCGACAAATCCGCGAGGCGTTCGTCGCGCGGCCCGGCCATGTGCTGATCGCTGCGGATTATAGCCAAATCGAGCTCCGGCTCGCCGCGCATATGGCCGACGTGCCGCAGCTGAAAGAGGCCTTTGCCGATGGCGCGGACATCCACAGCCGCACCGCCATCGAGCTGTTCGGAGAGGTCAATCGCGACACCCGGGCCAAAGCCAAGACAGTCAATTTTGCTATCCTCTACGGCATATCCCGCTGGGGACTGGCGGGACGGCTGGAGGTGTCAGCCGATGAGGCGCAGGCGATCATCAGCCGCTATTTCGAGCGGTTCCCCGGGATCAGCGACTATATTCGCGAGACCACCGAACACGTCCGTGAGCACGGCTATACCGAGACGTTATTCGGGCGGAAGACCTGGTTCCCACGGATCAATTCCAAGAATCAGGCCGAGCGCCAAGGGAGCGAGCGCGCCGCGATCAATGCCCCGATTCAGGGAACCAGCGCCGACATCATCAAGCGCGCGATGACGCGGATGGATGCGGCGCTGGCCGAGGCGGGGCTGGCTGAGGTCCAGATGCTGTTGCAGGTGCATGATGAACTGGTGTTCGAGGCACCACTAGAGCTGGTCGATGCCGCGACCCCGGTCATCCGCACGGTGATGATGGGCGCGGCTGAGCCCGTGGTCTCGCTCTCGGTGCCGCTCGACGTCGAGATCGGCACCGGCACCAGCTGGGGCGCGGCGCATTGAGGTGGTGACGATGGGACGGCAGGCCAAGTGGGCGGCGGCAGCGGCGGCGACACTGACGCTATGTTACGTCGCCGTCTTTGCGCTGGCGGACCGGGGGCCTTGGCAGCCGATAGTCATTGCAGCGCTCGCCAATGCAGTGCCCGCCGTGCTGATCGGATGGCTCGTGGCGGCGCGGATTGCACCGATAATGTGGCCGCCGCGCGGGCTGGCAATGATTGGCGGCGTTCTAGCGACGCTGATTGGTTATGCGCTCGCCACTTATGTCACCACTATCATATTGCTGGCGCTGGCGAATGGGGGTGATACCCGCAGTGGCGGTCTATTTATCCAGTACTTCACGGGGCCTGCATTTGTCTGGCAGAGTTTTCAGGGGCTGGCCTACGGCCTGATTGCGCTGTTGATCGGCTGGACTTTACTAAGCGCGCAAGCAGTCGCCGACGCTCTATCGCAGGCTGCGATGGCCGGGTCCGTTGCGCCTGCACCACTGGGTCGTTTGCTCTTGCGGACCGATCAGGGGATCGTTCCGGTCGAGGCAGAGGACGTCATCCGCATTCACGCTGCGGATGATTATTGCGAGGTTATCCTGTCTGCCGTCCGGCACCTTGCGCGGATGAGTATGGGCGATTGTGAACGGTTGTTGGCCAACGAACCGATGCTGCGAGTCCACCGGTCACATATCGTCAACTTGCGCCAGCTAGTGAACGCCGAGACAACCGGTGATGGACGGCTGCAATTGACCCTGAGCAATGGCGACCGGGTGACGACCAGTCGAGCCGGTGCCCGGTTGATCCGCGAACATAGCGGTTAGCACGTCGATTCACCGTCAATTTTGTAGTTTTGCCGAAAAAAATTTGGC
>JANOPV010000205.1:0-5869 GCA_031422035.1 Sphingomonas sp.
CAAGGTGGTGCCCGGTGCACCCACTAACCGGTTCTCTATGTCGTAGGTGAACGTGGCGGTGCCGTCGCTACCGCTAGCGCCTGCGCTAGGGGAAGGCCCAGAGGAGATCAGGTTGCCATTGCCGCCATAAGCGAACGCCGCGGGGCCAGCCGTGGTGTATTGATTGAGGCCATTGGTGGCGTAGGGGCGATTGACCGCTACAAAGCCCGTCCAGGCATAAGCATCGGTCGCCTGCGTCCGGCTCGCCAGCTGCTGCGCGGGGGTGAAGGTGAACGTATAGCTATTGTCGTTCGCGGTCGCCGCCACATCCAGCCCCAAGGAGGTCATCCGACCAGCAGGATCATAGCCCTGCGCTTGCGCGGCAACCGGGGTGGAGGTGGTGTTGATCACCCCACGGCGCAGCGTGGTCACCAGCCCGCGCTGATCATAAATCCACCGCGCCACCGGCACCGTGCCCAGCGCCACCGATTGCTGGCGGTTGAGGCCGTCATAGACATAGTTGGCAACCGGCCCATCGGCAAAGGTCATCGATGCGCGCGTGCCGCTGCGGTTCCATGTGTGCGTTAGCGTGCGAGTGGCTCCGTCCATCACCACGCTGCTGGAGGTCTGACGGCCCATGCCGTCATAGGCAAAGTTGATTCCCTCCCCAGTGGTGCTGTCAAAACGCGCCCAAATTTGCAGGCCACGCAGATCATAGCCGTAAAAGACATCGCGGCTGTTGGTCGCGGCGAGCCCGGCGCGCTCCGGGATGGTGCGGCGGATAACCCGGTTCAGATTGTCATATTGCAGCGTGATGACTGACCCGTCGCGCTTGCGGAACGATGTGCGGTTGCCATTGGCGTCATAACCATACTCCTCATA
The DNA here is from genome assembly GCA_031422035.1 of Sphingomonas sp. GTDB lineage: Bacteria > Pseudomonadota > Alphaproteobacteria > Sphingomonadales > Sphingomonadaceae > Sphingopyxis. The sequence continues at coordinate 862 of JANOPV010000205.1, forward strand.
GTCCGCCGTGTTGATCGCTCCGGGATTGGTGGGGGTGGAGGCCGCCGAAGGGAACGTCCACAGGGTCAGGCGATCCAGGCTGTCATAGGTATAGGTCGCGCGGTTGCCATTGGCGTCAAACACCTCGCTGCGTTGGCCGCTGGCGGTGTAGCCATAGCTGACATAGCTTTGTTGGAGCGGGGTGCCGACCGCGCGTTCGATGCGAATGACGCGGCTGGCCGTGTCGTAGATAGTGCGGCTAATCCGGTCCGGACCCGCGCTGCCCGCGGTGGTCAGCGTGCAGGCATCCACTGGCACCGTGCCCCAGCTCGCCGGGTTCATGCGGACGGCTGTGCATAAGGACCGGCCCATAGTGTCATAGCTGGTCTCTGCGACCGCGATGACCACAGCATCGGTGCCGCGCGTGGTTTGCCTGATGGGGCGCCCGGCGCTGTCGTAGCTGGTCTCCACCGTGCTTAGGATAGTGAACCCGGTCCAGTTCACTGGGGCTACCGTTTCAGCCTGCCAGGCCGCGAGCTCCCCCGTCTCCACCCGGATCAACTGCCCCTGCGTGTCATAGACATTGCGAGTGGCGGCAAACTTGAGCGCGCCGCTGCCATCAGGATCGGGCGCGATGGCGCCGGTGACTCGGCCATTGAGGTCATAACGGGTGGCATAGGTTCCGGTTGACGCGGCGGTTTGCGCCACTGCTGGCGCTGCGCCTGCCCAAAGAGCGATAGCACCGCATAGTGCGAATGATGCGCGGAGCGGGCGCGCCATCATGGGCAGCTCGTCAGGGATGCGGTGCCTTCAGGGCGGGTCTCGCTGATCCGGTTGCCGCGCGCGTCATAGCGATAGCAGGTGCGCAGCGCCGCACCGTTCACATCATCGACCATCCCGCGCAACAGCAGATTATTGGGGCCGCTATTGGGCCCATAGTCATAGGTGGACCGCACCTCATCCGTAGCCCCGCCCGCACAGCCAGCACCCGAGGCCGCCGTGGTGCGGCAGCTCGACCGGCTGGCGAGCAGCCACACCGAATAGGGCGAAGCCGCATAGCTGCCACCGCTGGTGCGCAGCCAGGCGGTGCGCTGCACATAGGTATAGCGCGTCTGCGGGCGGATTCCGTTCGCGTCGGCCGGCCCTGTCTCTGTCAACACCCCGCCATGCGCGGCGTCATAGACATAGTCGGTCTGCTGGCCATTGGCGTCGATGCGGATGGTCGGGTTGGCACAGCGCCGCGCATCAGCAGGCCCGCTGCCACAGCCAGTGGGATAGGGATTGCCCGCCGGGTAGCTTGGCAAAAAGCCCTGGGTGAACGCGATGGCTCCAGCAGGCAGGTTGGCGATACCAAAATTGACGCAGCACAGAGCCAGATCAACGTCATTTGTCGGAACAAGCGGGGTGATACCATCGATCAGCGTAGGGGTTGGCGCGCCTTGCGGCCATTGTGAGCGCTGCACCACATTGCCGCGCGCGTCATAAACAAAATATTCAGCGCCGCCGCCTGGCAGGATCACCAGCGATGGCTGCACCGCATGGTAATCGAAGCTGATCCCGTTCCCGTTATAAACGAGGTTTTCATATTTATAGTTGGTGATCCCGGCAGGTGTCGCCGCTTCCACCAACACGCCCCGATCATAGCGTAGATTAGTGATATTACCGTTCGGATCGGTCATCGTAGACCGGCTCCACCGTGGGCGGCCAGGGACAATCGGCACATCAAGAGGATCCGCTCCCATCACATAGGAATAGGTCCAGGTCCCGCCACCTGGCGTAACCTGACTGCGAACCACATCAGGCGGCGCCCATGTCGGCGAGGGATCGCCAGGCTGAGGGCCATAAGTGTTAGTGATGGCACAGGTCGATGAACCGGCCCGCGTGATGCACAAAGGACCGCCTTGGGACGCGTAGCCGGTGATTGTCACTACTTGTCCGGCTGGATCAGTGACGGTCTGCAGCCCATTACCGGTCCCATCATAGCCATAGGATGTCGTAACCAGCGCGCCCGAGCATCCCGCAGTCGGCGCAAGATAGGTGTTGGCGATATTGAACCCGCAGACCTGTGCTATGTTACCCGATCCATCATAGGTGAAGACGATGGCATAGGCCCGACTGCTGCGCACCTGAAGGATACGCCAGCTTGCATCATAGCTATAGTCGATCCGGGTGCCGTCTGCCCTGAGGGTCCACGACAATACAGCATTGGCTGTAGGCGTCGCAGAGGTAGCCGCAAATTGATGCTGATCGCCTGACTCGGTGGTCAAGGTGAAGGTTGACCCACTGCGGACCAACAAAGTGCCGTGCGCTGACCGATTATACGGGACGAAGTTTACGCCATCAGGCGCAACGACATAGCGAAAGGTCGTCCCGGCAATCGCCACCATCCGATAATTATTCTGATCAACCTGGGTGCCGTTCGCAAAATTATGCGACCAACCGCTTTCACCGCTCAGCGCACCAAAGAGCCGCCCGGTTTGCGTAAACTCTGGCCAATCTCCCCACACCCGTGTGAGCTGTAAATCACCGACGGCGATATCGGTCACGCTGTGCGTAAAACGCCCGGTCTGGAGATTAACCCCCAGCGGGCTGACACTCAGCTGCTGCGGATAGGCATAGCGCAAATCCGCTTGCGCTGAGGCTGGAGCTGCAAAGAGCAATGTTGCGAACAGCGCGCCCAGCACCATCAGCATGAACACTAAAACAACCGAGAAAGTCTCGTTCGAGCGCATCGCCTTATCGATCATGACCCAGTCAACCCTGATGGCGGAGCCGGTGGCGGGGCTTGTGGTGGTGCCTGCGGTGGAGGACCACCCGAACTAGAGCCGCCGGGGTTAGGACCATCTTCGTAAATATAGGCCTGCCCTTGCGTGTCGGTGATCGTTGCGCCGAGCGAGGGCGTCGACAGGTTCATATAAAAATACTCGTCATATTCCGTGATGCCATTAGCAACGATACTCACCTGAATGGTTTTTTGCATTTCTCCAGGCGCAAAGGTGAGCGTGCCGGACACCGCGATAAAATCAGATGGAGAAGATGCTGTGCCCCATGCGGTTGTATAGGCAACACTATGGGTCCCACTAGTTCCACCTGACCGTGTAATGGTGAACGTAACCGTCCCGCCCTCCACACCTCCTGGCGAATCGGCAATAAAAATGGTTGCAGGCCCAGTTGGGGTTGGGGTCGGAGTTGGGGTTGGGGTCGGCGCTGGAACGGCAGGGCATGTAACCGGCGCGCCCGATGCCGCTGCGTTATAAATGACGCGATTGCCCGCAGCGTCGTAACAGATTGTGCGCACCTGCCCGTTGTTGACCGTGCCCGACGCCTGCACAGCAATCAAGCGGCCCATCGCATCGTAAGTATAGGTTTGGGTCTCACCAGCCGCGACTGGTGCGGACACCATCGCAATAAACAAGAGAGCCGATGTGCTGGCACGGAGCAAAAGGCTGCGCACCGATGAGCGCCGAGCGCGCTCCGTTAAACCACACTCAACCTGCTCTGTTCGCAAGGCTGCTCCCCTCCCAAGTGACTCAAGCATCTCATAAAATATCCGAGTGTAAAGCGAAATTTTTTCATGCGGCCTCTTACCGGAATGGCGAATCTATTGCGGTCAGCCTGCAATCGGCTAAGTTGAGTAAGAGGCAGGTGGCCAAACGGGGAGGCACTCGATGATCGTTGGGGCGAAACGGTTGCGACATATCACGATCTTCGGATTTGGCCTGTGCGCTGCGCTTATGTTCACCCATATGCCCTCTGCAGCACAGGATCTAGCAGCCGACCCCGCTGGATCGGGCGTGATCGTCTCGGCTTTGCGCTGGCTGCAAAGCACGCTCCTTGGCACCGTCGCGACGGTGGTCGCGGTGATCGCAGTCGCCGCCGTGGGCTTCATGATGCTGACGGGCCGGATCAACTGGCGCTATGGCGCAACTGTGATCATCGGCTGCTTCATATTGTTTGGCGCAGCGAGCATTGTTGCCGGTATCCAGTCCACCGCGCAGTTGGGCAACTAAGTTAATGAGCGCGATGGGCCGCGACATTGTGTTCACTGCGCTGACCCGGCCCCAGATGTTCGCGGGCGTGACCTATAGCTATTTCGTCGCCAATGGCGTCATCGCGGCTGAGCTGTTCCTGATTTCCCGCTCATTCTGGGTGCTCGCGGCGGCGGTGCTGTTCCATGTCATCGGCATGCTCGCCTGCCTGCGCGAGCCGCGCTTTTTTGATCTGTGGCTGACGCGGGTGAGCAAATGTCCGCGCATCCGCAATTATCGCATCTGGCAATGCAACTCCTACCGCCCCTGACCCGCGACCCTGAGGCGGCAGCGCGCGAGGTGCCAGTGGGACAGCACCTCCCTTATCTGAGGCATGTCGACGATCATGTCATCGAAACGCGCGACGGCCTTCTGATGCAATGCATTGAACTGCGCGGCCTGTTGTTTGAGACCGCTGACGCCGAAGAACTCGACTATCGCAAGACGCTGCGCGACGCGATGTTGCGGGCTGTCGGGTCCTCGCAGTTCGCGCTCTATCATCATATCGTCCGCCGCCGGGTGGAACCGCGATTAGCAGGCGAGTTTCCCGATGCGTTTTCAGAAGAGGTCGACAGCGTTTGGCACGCGCGGCTGGCACGGCGGCGGCTCTATACCAACAGCTTGATCCTGACGCTGGTGCGGCGACCATTGCCAGGACGGTTGGGAATGATCGAACGGCTGCGGCAAAGGTTAGGCGGTCTCCCGCTGCCGGTCGCGCGGCAGGTTGAACATGCAGAGCTCGCCAAAGCCACAGACGCTCTGATCGCGGCGCTGGCCACCTACCAACCGCGACGCCTTAGTGTTGAAACAACTGACGAGGGCGATGTCTCTGAGCCGCTCGCCTTCCTGTCTGATATCTTGAACGGCACCGACGAACCGATGCTGTTGCCGCACGCCGCCCTGCATGACCATTTGCCGCGGCGGCGGATCAGCTTTGGCCAGGATATGGTTGAACTGGCACCCGTGGGAACACGTGCCCGCGACTTTGTCGCGATCTTGTC
>JANOPV010000206.1:0-10842 GCA_031422035.1 Sphingomonas sp.
ACCCCTGCGCTGCCCGCTTGGCCGGGATCGCATCAAGGTGGATGCCGCCCGCGAACACCGGCCCGTCAATCCCGAATGCCTTGGCCGTCGCCGGATGGACCATGCCAAAACTGGCCAGTTGGTTTTTCGGCCCCAGCCGCAGCGTCGCCGATTGGCCCGGATGATAGACTGCCCCATGCCCAGAATCATTGGCGCTCATCACCTGCAGATTGTCGACGGGCGCGCCGGCCGCTTCGAGCAACGCGAGGCACAGCGCCTTCGCATCGAACGCGTCAAAACCCTCGGCCTTGCCACTTTGCCAGCCGCGCGCCAGCTTGTCCCCCGCCAGTACGAACGCCAGCGTGGGATGCTCACCAGCCGCCAGATAGCGCCGCCCAAGCTCGAACAACCGCACCGCAGTCGCCCCGCGGTCCAGATTGCGGCGGACTGCGCTCAGCAGCCCGGGTAGCAGCGATGGCCGCATCACCATCATGTCCTCGCTGATCGGGTTAGCCAGCGTCCAGCTGCCCCCGCCAACCGCCGCTGCGTCTTTCTCCGAAATAAACGACCAGTTGATCGCCTCGTTCAGCCCCAGCGCCGCCGCCGACCGTCGCACTTTGCGCTCCAGCGTCTGCATCGGCGTCGCGGTCGGTTTGGCCACGCCATCGGCGCGCGGCAGCGGCGTCGACGGCACCTGGTCCAGTCCGACCATCCGCACCACTTCTTCGACCAGATCGGCGGGCCCATCAATGTCGCGCCGCCATGTCGGGATAGTGATAGTGAGCGTCCCGTTCCCTACTTCGCGGGAAACACGAGATATAGAAAAGCCCAATGACTGCAATATCGCCGTCTGCCGCGCCACCGGCACATCCACTCCGCCCAGCGCCGCACACAGCGCCGGATCATAGGCAATCGTCCGAACTGCCACCGGCGGGGCGCCTACGCGCGCCACGTCGCTGGCCTCGCCGCCGCAAATCTCCAGGATCAGCGCGGTGATGATGTCCACCGCGTCATCCAGAAACGCCGGATCGACCCCGCGTTCAAAGCGCGTCCGCGCATCGCTGGTCAGGGTCAGCGCCTGGCCGGTTTTCGCGATCCGCTCGGGCGTGAAATAGGCGACCTCCAACAGGACGTCGGTGGTGGTTTCGGAGCACCCCGAATGTTCGCCGCCCATGATTCCGGCAATGTCATGCGCGCCATTGTCATCGGCGATCACCGTCATCCCCGACGTCAGGACATAGTCCTTGCCGTTGAGCGCGGTCACCGTCTCCCCGTCGACCGCGCGCCGCGCCACCACCGCACCGGACAGCATGGCCAGATCATAAGCATGGCTCGGCCGGCCATGATCGAGCATGACATAATTGGTGATGTCGACCAGCGCGCTAATCGGCTTTTGCCCCGCGGATTTCAGCCGGGCCTGCATCCAAGGAGGTGACGCACCATTGGTCACGCCGCGGATGACGCGCCCGTAAAATGCCGGGCAGCCTTCGGGGTCATCAGTGCGGATTTCGGTGGGGCAGGGGAAAGTCGCGGTGACGGGCGGGATCGTCAGCGGTTTCAGCGTGCCGATACCCCATGCTGCCAGATCGCGCGCAATCCCGCGCACGCCCATGCAATCCTGCCGGTTGGGGGTGATGGCGACGTCGATCACCGGGTCGTTAAGGTCGGCATAGTCGGCAAAACTGGTCCCCACCGGCGCATCGGCGGGGAGTTCGATGATGCCGCCATGGTCATCACCCAATTCCAGCTCGCGCGTTGAACACATCATGCCGTTGGATTCGACGCCTCTGATGGCCGTCTTTTTCAGGACCATCGCGTTGGCTGGAACCACGGCGCCTTCGCGCCCGAACACGCCGACCATCCCGGCGCGGGCATTTGGCGCGCCGCACACCACCTGCAAGGGCAGGCCGTCCCCCTGGTCAACGGTCAGCACTTGCAGCTTGTCGGCCTGCGGGTGGCGCTCGGCGGTCAGTATTTTGGCGACGGTGAACCCTGCGAGCCGTTCCGCAGGATTGTCGATCCCTTCGACCTCTAGGCCGATGCGGTTGAGGCAATCGGCGACCTGTTCGATTGTGGCGTCAGTGTCGAGATGGCTTTTCAGCCAAGACAGCGAGAATTTCATGCGCCGACTCCCCCGCTGAGCGTCGGCACGTCGAGCGCGTTAAAGCCATAATGGCCGAGCCAGCGGACATCGCCGTCAAAAAACGCGCGCAGGTCATCCATGCCATATTTCAGCATCGCCAGCCGGTCGACGCCGGTGCCAAAGGCGAACCCCTGCCAGACATCGGGGTCGAGCCCGCAATTTTCGATCACTTTGCGATGGACCATGCCGCTGCCCAGCACCTCCATCCAATTGTCAGAGCCGCCGACGATGCGTTTGCCGTTGACGACCGAATAACCGACATCGACCTCGACCGAGGGTTCGGTGAACGGGAAATAGCTGGGACGCAGGCGAAGGGTGACATCGTCGCGCTCAAAAAAAGCCTTCAAAAACGTCTCCAGCGTCCATTTCAAATGACCCAGATGGATGCCCTTGTCGATCACCAGCCCCTCAATCTGATGGAACATCGGCGTATGCGTCGCGTCGCTGTCCGACCGATACACCCGCCCCGGCGCGATGATCCGAATGGGCGGTTCCTGACCAGATTCTACTAAACGCGTCATGGTTCGGATTTGCACTGGCGACGTATGCGTCCGCAAAACCGTGCGGCCACCCTTTTCGCCGCGCATCTGGTTGGGGAAATAGAATGTATCATGCATCGCCCGCGCCGGGTGGGTCTCGGGGATGTTCAGCGCGTCAAAATTAAACCACTCCTCCTCAATCTCCGGCCCCTCCGCCACCGCAAAGCCCATATCGGCGAAAATCTCCGCCAGCTCATCCATCACCTGGCTGACGGGGTGGATCGATCCGCGCGGGATGGCTGGCGCGGGCAACGTCATGTCCAGCCGCTCAGTCGCCAGCCGCGCATCGAGCGCGGCGGTGTCGAGCGCGGATTTGCGCGCGGCAATCGCCGCGCTGACGTCCTCGCGGATGCTGTTGTAGAGCTTGCTGCGCTCGGTGCGCTCGGGATCAGCCATTTGCCCTAACGACCGTAGCCATGCGGACAATGCACCGTTTTTGCCAAGTATTTCCAGTCGAAGTGATTCCAAGTTCGGTAACGATAGCGCGCCGTCGATACCTTCCAGCCATCGCTGGTGGGATTGTCGTACCCAATCAATGGCTGGTATCTCACTCATTATCGTCTTTCCCGCGAAGGCGGGAATCCATCTTCCGGCCGTTCGTTGCTGCGCTGTCTTCAGTTGGATCCCCGCCTACGCGGGGATGACGGGTGATGGTTGGCGTTCGGTGTGGCTCAAAGCCGAAATCTGCCGCCAAGTCACGCCATTCCGGGTTGTTGGCTTCGATCAGGTTGATTTTCCATTGCCTCAACCATTTCTTGATGCGCTTCTCGCGCAGTATCGCAGTCTCCATTGCCCCATGCTGCTCGTGCCAGACGAGGCGTTTGATGGCGTGCTCGGATGTGAAGCCCTTCATCACTTCCTCGCGATGTTGATACAGTCGCGTGAGCAAATTCGAGGTTACGCCGCAATAGATCGCCCCATATCTCCGATTGGCCAACAGATAGACGCAAGGCTGAAAGCTGTCGCGCATGTCGTGAGGTCCGGGGCTGGGTCCTCGCCTGCGCGGGGATGACGAGTGACGGGGTACAGGGCTGCGTAAGTTAGGATTGTTGGTGCCTCATAAGGCAAAGGGCGCGAACGGCAACTGCCGCCCACGCCCTTTGCGCATCTCTCAAAGGCTGTGTGCTTACGCCGCTTCGGCGGGAAGCGCTGCCTTCGCCTGCGCGATGATGACGCTAAAGGTCGCGCCTTCATTCATGGCGAGGTCGGCCATCACCTTACGGTCGAGCTCGATCCCGGCCAGCTTCACGCCGTGCATGAACTGTGAATAGGTCAGCCCTTCGGCGCGAACCGCAGCGTTGATACGCTGGATCCACAGGCCGCGGAATGTGCGCTTCTTAACCTTGCGGTCGCGATACGCATATTGGCCGGCCTTTTCGACGGCCTGACGGGCGATACGGATCGTGTTTTTGCGGCGGCCATAATAGCCCTTCGCCTGATCCAATATATTCTTGTGCTTGGCGCGGGTGGTTACACCCCGTTTGACGCGTGCCATGGTCTATCCGCTCCCTTACTTCAGGCCGTACGGCGCCCACAGGCGCACGTGGGCAACATCAGAATCGCTCAGCACAGATGTGCCGCGGTTGGTGCGGATATATTTGCCATTATGGTTCATCAGACGGTGGCGCTTACCAGCGACGCCGCACTTCACTTTGCCGGTGGCGGTGAATTTGAAGCGTTTCTTCACACCGCTCTTGGTCTTGAGCTTGGGCATTTTCATCTCCTAAATTACCCACGATCTCGACCGGCCCTGGCAGCCCTAACTGGCCAGGCAGATCATCCAACAATCGTGGCGAAGGCGCGCGGGTAGCGGGGGTGATGGGAAAAGGCAAGCGATTCGGGGCTTGGAGGCTTGTTTTGACAGCGCTAACCCCGGATAGCGCGCCAATGAGCCGCACCCCGCCCGCCGAAATCCCTATCGATGCAGCATTGGTAGCGCGCTTGGTCGCTGACCAGTTCCCGGCGCTTGCTGATCTGCCGATCCGACCGCTCGGCGAAGGGTGGGACAATGTCATGTTCCGGATCGGCGATACGCTCGTCGCGCGGCTCCCCCGGCGCGTGGCTGCTGTGCCGCTGCTGGAGAATGAGCGGCGATTCCTGCCGCGCCTCGCCCACTACCTGCCGATCCCGGTGCCGGTCTGCGTATATGCAGGACAGCCCGGCAATGGCTATCCTTGGCCATGGCTCATCACGCAGTGGTTCGCGGGCGACAATGCAGACCGCGACCCGCCTTCGCCTTCGCAGGCACCGCGATTGGCAGCTTTTCTGTTGGCACTGCACGACATTGATGCCGATCACGCACCAATCAACCACCATCGCGGTGTCGCTCTGACACGCCGAACGGCGTTGATGCATCAACATTGGGCGACGCTGGCCCAGCATGGTGAGCCGCTCGCCCCGTCGCTCGTCGCGTTATGGGACGAGGCTGGCGCACTGCCGCTGCTGGAGCCGCCGCGCTGGCTCCATGGCGACCTCCATTATGCCAATGTCCTGATAGAAGGCGGTCGCTTCTCTGCAATTATCGACTGGGGCGACATCTGTAGCGGCGACGTCGCCACCGATTTGGCGAGCTTTTGGCTGTTGTTTGATGATGGCGCGGCCCGGCGTGCCGCGATCGCGGCATATGGAGCCGATCGTGCAACCATAAAGCGGGCCATGGGCTGGGCATTATCCTGGGCCAGTATCTTGCGCGCTACTGGCCTGACCGACAATCCGCGCCACGCAGCCGCTGGGCTGGCGGTGATGCGCCGCTTGCTTGATGATGTGCGGGCCAATGACGTGTAAGCCCAGTTGATGGTCAACAGACTGAGGATTTGGGCGCAGCGGGCCAAGACGGAATTGCTCGCTTTATGGATCGCCGCCCGCGATCCGCGCACGCCGCTGGCCGCCCGGTTGCTCGCCCTAGCCGTCGCCGCTTATGCGTTCAGTCCGATTGACCTGATCCCGGATTTTATCCCGATCTTCGGTCTGCTCGATGATCTGGTGCTGCTGCCGCTTGGCGTGTGGTTGGCGGTGCGGCTGATCCCGGCGGCGTTGATGGTCGAGTTTAGGACTGCGGCGCGCGCACTGGTGGAGCGGCCAACCAGCAGGGTCGCGGCGGTCTTGATTATCGCGCTTTGGGTTGCACTGCTCGCCGGATTGGCCTGGTGGCTCTGGCCGCGCTAGCTGGTCAATGCCCGCATGCCAGCGCCTCCAGCACATCCTCCAACCGCGCCGGGTCGCCAAGCGCGATGACATCGCCCGCGCTCCCGGCATGCAATGGGTCGCCGTTCCAGTCGGTCATCATGCCCCCTGCGCCCTCCACCACCGGCACCAATGCGGCGAGGTCGTAAATTTTGAGGCCGCTTTCGACCACCAGGTCGATATGCCCGGCCGCGAGCAACCCGTAATTATAGCAGTCGCCGCCCCAGAGCATGCGTTTATGTGCGGTCTTGGCGGCGAGCGCCATGAAATGGCTCGCTTCATGGTCGTCAAAATATTGCGGGCCGCTGCTGGCGAGCACGGCGTCCGATAGCTCGCGGCACGGGCGGGTGCGCACGGCGCGGCCGTTCAGCGTCGTCGCCATGCCCGTCGCACCAATCCAGCGTTCACCCGCGATGGGCTGGTCGATGATGCCCAGCACCGGAAAACCGCCCTCCATCAGCGCGATCAGCGTGCCGAAGATCGGGCGGCCCGCCATGAAACTGACGGTGCCATCAATGGGATCGAGCACCCATTGCCGCGACGCACTGGGCCGCTCCGCGCCATATTCCTCACCGATAATGCCATCCTCAGGCCGCTCAGCGTCGAGGATGGCGCGCATCACCGCCTCCGCCGCGCGGTCGGCTTCGGTCACCGGCGACGCATCGCCCTTGGCCTCATGCGCAAAGTCAGCGCGGAAAAATGGCCGGATCGCCGCCCCCGCTGCCTCAGCCAGGCGGATGGCAAGCGCGATGTCGGTGGCGAGGGTCAAAGATTATATTCCGGCATCACCCGCCGCATATATGCATCAAACATTGGTACGGTGAAGGCAGTGCCACCGTGGTCGGGGCTGAATATCATCCCCTTTTGGATGAGGCTGTTGCGCACCGGCCCTACGCTGTTGACCTGTTTGCCGAGTTGAAGCGCGATTTCTCCTGACCGGTGGGGGCCTGGACCCAATGTCGCCATCGCTCGCAGATATTCCTTCTCCTTCGGTGTCAGGCGATCGAAGCGGACCCGAAAGAAACTGGCGTCAAGCTGTGCTAACGCAGCCGCAGACGCGGCTACCACGTCATGGTGGTCGATCGGCGATCTATCGGCAACATCCCAGCTTTGTCGGCCCCATTCCTGCAAAAAATAGGGATAGCCCTCGGTTGCAAACTGGATCGCGGCGATGGCCGCAGCGGTTATACGCTCGCCTTCGTCTTCTACCGGGATGCGTAATGCTGCTGCCACAGAGTCACTATCGAGTGGTCCCAACGGTTCAAACCTGAAGAGTCGTTCTGCATAGGATTTGGCTCGCCCCATCCGGCCCAAAAGCTGTGGCAGGCCCGCGCCAACCAGAGTTATGGGCAGCCGGGCCTGATTGGCGGCATGAAGGGCAGTGATCAGCGCTGCCAATTGATCCTCAGCAACATATTGAAGTTCATCAACGAACAAGACAACCGCAGTGCCTGCACCGCGTGCTGCTTCTCCGGTGGCACGAATGACATCCGCGAGGTCGGCTTCAAAATCTCCGCTATCAGCAAGACCAAGCTCCGGGTCTAGATCGACCGCAACTTCCATGTCTGCGTAACGGACCTTGAGTTTGATGAACCCTGCGAGCGCGCGAAGGGCCCTGCGCGCTCCGTCACCTACAGCGGCCAATCGATCCATTTTGAGCAAGGCGGTTCGCAATGCTGGCGCTAGCATGGCGGGCAAGGACCGATCTTCGGGCGCTTCGATGTTGACAGTGATGACGCCGCTGGCTTCGGCGGCGAGGCGCATCTGGCTCAACAGCACAGTTTTGCCAACGCCGCGAAGGCCGTAAAGGACCACGCTTTGCGTGGCGCGGCCGGCTCTTAACCGGTCAATCGCGATTGAGACTGTTTCTAGCAGGCTTGCCCGGCCAGCCAATTCAGGTGGCGGGGTGCCTGCCCCAGGTGCAAATGGGTTGCGACGGGGATCCATATATAAAGACTTTACCCCAAGTTATCGAAATCTGATAAACCGTAGTAATATTCTTATATATGGTCAATCCCACAGGCTGGATACGCTGCTTTCATCGGCGATTCGCTTGATCGCTTCACCCAGCAGCGGAGCAATCGGCAGGATGCGGATCTTGTCGCAGGCCGCTGCCGCCGCCGTTGGCTGGATCGAATCGGTGATGACCAGTTCGGTCAGTTCGGACGCGGCGACGCGTTCGACCGCGCTGCCCGACAGCACGCCGTGGGTGATATAGGCGGCGACGCTGGCCGCGCCCGCGACTTTGAGCGCCCCCGCCGCATTGCACAATGTCCCCGCCGAATCGACGATGTCGTCGATCAGGATGCAGTGCCGCCCGGTGACGTCGCCGATGATGTTCATCACCTCTGACTCGCCCGCTTTCTCGCGGCGCTTATCGACGATGGCGAGCGGTGCGTTGTCGAGCCGTTTGGCCAGCGCCCGGGCGCGGACGACGCCGCCAACATCGGGCGACACGACCATCAGTGATCGGTCGCCATAGCGCGCGAGAATATCGGCGCTCATCACCGGTGCGGCATAGAGGTTATCGGTCGGAATATCGAAAAAGCCCTGAATTTGCCCGGCATGCAGGTCGACTGCCAGCACCCGGTCGGCGCCCGATGTGGTAATCAAATTGGCGACCAGCTTAGCCGAAATCGGGGTGCGTGGGCCGGGTTTGCGGTCCTGCCGGGCATAGCCGAAATAGGGCAATACGGCGGTAATCCGCCTGGCCGAGGCGCGGCGCAGCGCATCGGTGATGATCAGCAATTCCATCAGATTGTCATTGGCCGGAAAATTGGTCGGCTGGATGATGAAGACATCCTCGCCGCGCACATTTTCGTGGATTTCGACGAACACTTCCTCATCGGCAAAGCGCCGGACACTGGTGTCGGTCAGCGCCATGCCGATATAGTCGGCAATCGCATTGGCGAGCGGCAGATTGGAATTACCGGCAATCAATTTCATCGCGTCCGCTCTCCATCGCGGCTGGGCCCAGCCCCGCTCTATCGTTGGCGGAGCCTTAGTCAGCGGGCGCGCGAAGGGGAAGGGGGCAATGTCTGGCTTGCTTGCCCCGCCCAGCCCCCATCGCCCTTGACACAACGAACCAAATCGGTTAAATACTCCTCGCCGCAGTGCCGCTGGACGCAGCACCTGCGGCACAGGCCGATCATGCCGGACACACATGGTCCCAGCCTCGCGGTGAAGCGCGGGGAGTCCCGGGGCTGGCTTTGATGCCGCATGTGCCAGATGGCGTGATCGGGCGGCCGGTGTGTAATCGGGCGGGGGCCCCGCCAGACGGCACATCTTTTTATTCGGTCATGGTGACCGGCGGACAATCATCTGGTGAGGGCGGCGCAGTCGGCAGGTTAAACTCCTGTCATCTGTCGGTGCTGTTCGAGCCAGCGCTCATTGTCGGTCGGCCCCGGCCAAGCTCCGTAAGCCTGCTCGGTGACCCCGGGACGGCGTCGGGATTGGCTGCACCGTCCGCCGCCCTTCGGGTGAGGCACTGTCCAGCGGGATAGGCGTCATAGCGGGGCGGGCGTGGTGATCGGAACAGCGGATCGGTGCGCTTGCATCACTGCCCGTGCAGTTAGGCCAGCGCATCGCTCCACCCCGCCGGGGGATAATCGCTGCTTCGCCACCGCCCGCCACGGCGCGGCGTGTGTTTGGCGGTTGATCCCGGCACTCTGGCGGCCCCCCGCGCGTCCGCGCGAAGGCACCGCACACCGGCCGCGCCCCCTGTTTACCATCGGGGGCTACCGCGCACGTCCGTTTACGGACGGGAACGCGCAGAAAATTCTCATCCGGCGGCGTGCGTGGCACGGCCGCCCGCTGGCGCTTGCCAATCGTGCCCGGCAATGCCACCGATGGCACATGACCTCCTCCCCCACTTCTGCCAGCGCGCCCCCCGCTCCTGACACCCTCATCATCGTCCTCGCGCAGTTGGACCAGTCGGTCGGTGACCTCGTCGCCAATGCCGATGCAATGCTCAGTCTACGCGCCCGCCACCCCGCCGCCGACCTCATCCTGTTCCCTGAAATGCATCTGATCGGCTATCCAGCCGAAGACCTCATCATGCGCCCCGCGCTGATCGCCCGCGCCGGCGAGCAACTGGCGCGACTGGCGGCGGCGACGGCGGATGGCGGCCCCGCCATGCTGGTCGGCAGCGCCTTTCCGGTGAACAGCGCGGCGGGAACCGGCGCCCGCCTCTATAACGGCATCGCCCTGCTCGATGGCGGCGCGGTCGTCGCCGTCCGCTATAAGCACGAACTGCCCAACTACGGCACCTTTGACGAAAAACGCCATTTCATCCCCGGCCCGCTGCCCGAACCGATGCTGTTCCGGGGCGTGCGGATCGGCGTCCCGATCTGTGAGGATAATTGGTTCCCGACCGTCTGCGCGCATCTGAAAGCCAGCGGCACCGACATCCTCCTCGCCCCGCACGGCAGCCCCTATGAGATCGACAAGGATGATCTGCGCGCCCGCAAAGTCATCGGCGCTCGCGTCGCCGAAAATGGCCTGCCCATGGTCTTCGTGAACCGGGTCGGCGGCCAGGATGAACTGGTGTTCGACGGCTGCTCCTTCGTCATGAACGCCGATGGCAGCATCCCGGTGCGCCTCCCCGACTGGCAGGAAACAGAGGTTGTCACCCACTGGTCGCGCCTCGACCCCACGGTCGGTGACGACGCTGCGGGCGCTTGGGCCTGCGCGCCGGGTCCGCAAGCGACCTGGTCGGATCACCCCGCCGACATCTACGCCGCGATGATCGTCGGCCTGCGCGCTTATGTCGAACGCAACCGTTTCCCCGGCGTCCTCCTTGGCCTGTCGGGCGGGATTGATTCGGCTCTGGTGGCTGCCATCGCCGCCGACGCGCTGGGTCCGGACCGCGTCCACTGCGTCATGCTGCCCAGCCGCTACACCAGTACCGCCAGCCAGGATGATGCTGCGGCCTGCGCGAAAATGATCGGCTGTCGTCACGACGTGATCCACATTGTCCCCGCAATGGCCGCGTTCGAT
>JANOPV010000207.1:0-4250 GCA_031422035.1 Sphingomonas sp.
CACCCACGCCCTGTCCCAATCTGGGCGCGGCGGGTGATAGACTGCCATGCATCCCATCATGCGCGACGATGAACAGGCCGACCGAGAGCCAGCATTGCAGGGCAAAGATGAACGGCACTAGCGCCCAGATTGTCGCATCAATCCGCAACGCAAACATCGCCCAAAGATGCACGCCCAGCCAGACGCCGAATACCAGCGCCGCGAGGCTGAGGCCGATCAGGGATTGGCGGGTGGGGTTCATTCGATGGCTTATACGGCAAAGGATCGGGCGCGGGTAGCGGCGATGTGCCATGGCTGCTGGCGGCCCATTGCTGTCGCTGCGTTATCAAACGGCGGAGCCTGATAGCGGACGAAATCCGAGCGCTGCATCGCCTAGGCGAAATGGCGACCTTTGGAGGGAAGCTGCCTTTTAGGCGGCAGGCTCATTGCCATCCCCTAGGTGAAGCCTCCCCTCTCGAACGGTGAACCAACGTGGTGGACAATCGCGCCGGTCTACCAAGTGCCATTGCGGCTGCCCGTCCGTGGTCGAGAAGGACAGGAACCGGATGCCGCCGTTCGTTGTGATCGTCACTTCGGGTAAAGCGCCAAACAATTCACATTGTGCGATCTGTGCATTGCGCAGCATTTCGAAGGCTGGCTCCCACAAGTCTTCATCACTCCAGCTTCCGCATCGGATCGCAGTTTGATCCTCAATACGCCAAGACCATTCGACACCTAGCGATACTTCACCTTCCGGGTGGCCGGGCGAGCCATCACGGTTGGCGACGGACTGCAAATTGCCGAACTCTATAAATACAGCAGACCCGTAACCGCGCCACACGTGGCTTATCTGCAAGCCTATCAGCGAAGCAGCAAAGGATTCAAAGGTTTTAATAGATGTCATTGCCACGGTCTTAGAGTTTTTGGCGTACAACCGCAAAGAAGGCGAGGGCCAACGATCAGTTTGAAGACGAATGAACGGCGGCTTCGGCACTTTAAACGCTCAGAATCCGACGGTCAGCATCCCACAACAAAGCACCTCCCACTTGCTCCCATCACCCGTTGGCGGCTAGGCATCCCCCATCATGACCAGCCCCCGCACCCTCTATGAAAAAATCTGGGACGCGCATGTCGTCTCGCAGCGCGCGGATGGCACCGCTTTGGTCTATATTGACCGGCACCTGGTCCACGAAGTCACCAGCCCGCAGGCGTTTGCAGGGCTGGCCGCGACCGGTCGCACCGTCCGCCGCCCTGACCTCACGCTCGCAGTGCCCGACCACAACTTGCCCACCACCCCGCGCGTTGACGCAGAGGGCAATCGCCTACCCATCGCCGATGCCGATAGCGCGGCGCAGCTGGCGGCGCCGGAGGCCAATGTGGCGACGTTCGGCGTCCCCTATATCGGCGCGACCGACGCGCGGCAGGGCATCGTCCATGTGGTCGGACCGGAACAGGGCTTCACCCTGCCTGGCACCACCCTCGTCTGCGGGGACAGCCATACGGCGGCGCATGGCGCACTCGGCGCGCTGGCGTTTGGCATTGGAACCAGCGAGGTTGAGCATGTGCTGGCGACGCAGACCCTCTGGCTCGCGCCCGCGAAGACCATGGCGGTCGAGGTCAATGGCGACTTGCCCCCCGGCGTGACGCCGAAGGATGTGGTGCTCCACATCATCGGCCAGATCGGCACCGCCGGCGGCACCGGCCATGTCATCGAGTTCATGGGATCGACCATCCGGGCGATGAGCATCGAAGGGCGGCTGACGGTCAGCAACATGGCGATTGAGGGCGGCGCGCGGGCTGGCTTGATCGCGCCGGATGAGAAAACCTTCGCCTATCTGAAGGGCCGCCCGATGGCCCCCGCGGGCGCGACGTGGGACGCGGCGGTGGCGTATTGGCGCACGCTCCCCACTGACGCGGGCGCGGCGTTCGACAAACATGTAATCATCGACGCCGCCACCATCGCCCCCACAGTCACCTGGGGCACCAGCCCGGAGGATGTCGTGCCGATCACCGGCGTGGTGCCCGATCCGCTAAGCTTTGCCGACCCGTCAAAGCAGGAGGCAGCGGCCAAGAGCCTCGCCTATATGGGCCTGACGCCGGGCACCGCTATGCGCGATGTCGAGGTGCAGAATATCTTCATCGGCAGCTGCACCAACAGCCGCATTGAGGATCTGCGGGCGGCGGCGGCGGTGCTGAAAGGGCGGCACAAGGCGGCGAATGTCAAATGGGCCATCGTCGTGCCCGGCTCGGGGCTGGTGAAAGCCCAAGCCGAAGCCGAGGGGTTAGACCGCATCTTCATCGACGCAGGGTTAGAGTGGCGCGAACCCGGCTGCTCCGCGTGCCTCGGCATGAACCCCGACAAGGTGCCAGCGGGGGAACGGTGCGCGAGCACCAGCAACCGCAATTTCGTGGGGCGACAAGGACCGGGCAGCCGCACGCATTTAGTCTCGCCAGCGATGGCGGCGGCAGCGGCGGTGACCGGGCGGCTGACCGATGTGCGGGAGATGGTGGGGTGAGCTTGGGATACCAGTGCTGGATCTGTGATCAGGCGATCGAAGAATCCGACACGCTTGCCTTTCAGGTGACCTTGAACAGCCTGTGGTTTGCAACTGAGGTGAATCAGCAAGTCTATTTGCACACGGTGTGCGCTTGCTCTCGCCTTGCTGGCAAAAAATACAGCATCGAGCTTGACGTTTTTGCTGATGCAATCGCTGAAGGCAGCAAGAGCGTGCTGCAATGACCCCTGTCTCCACCATCACCGGCACCGCCATCCCGTGGGGTGCCAAGAATGTCGATACCGACATCATCATCCCTGCGCATTGGCTGAAGACGGTCAGCCGCACCGGCCTTGGCAAGGGCGCGTTTGAGACGGTGCGGGCTGAGCCGGATAATGTGTTCGACGCAAACCCCGGCGCGCCGATCCTGATTGCCGGGGATAATTTTGGCTGTGGCTCTTCGCGCGAACATGCCGCGTGGGCGATGGCGGATATGGGGATCGCGGCGGTGATCGCGCCGTCTTATTCGGACATCTTCTCGGGCAATGCGTTCAAGAACGGGTTGCTGGCGGTAGTGTTGCCACAGGATCAAGTCGACCGGTTGCTGGTGGTCGCCCGCGGTGGTGACCCCATCACCATCGATCTGGAGCATCAGGTGGTGACGACGCCGTTTCAGGACCGGTTCGTGTTCGCGATTGATCCGTTCCGCAAGCATTGCCTGATGACCGGGCTGGATGAGATCGGCCTGACGATGAGTGAGGATGCCGCGATTGCTGCACATGAGCGGCGGCGGGCGGCAAGCGAGCCGTGGCTGGTGCCGACGACTGCTTAGCATTTACAACGCTCGTCATTCCCGCGAAGGGTGCGTCGAGTCACGTGCCTCAACGCACAACCCAACCCCTGATCGCTCGATACAGCGCCGTCAGGGGCTGGGCCCCCGCCTCCGCGGGGGTGACGAGTGGGGGTTTGGGAGAAAATCACATGCGCGCACTATTGAGCACCGCCACCGGCGGCCCGGACACGCTCACCATCGGAGAGCTGCCTGATCCTATCGCCGCCCCCGGCCAGCTGGTGATCGACGTCCACGCCTGTTCGATCAATTTCCCCGACACGCTGATTATCGAGGATCGTTACCAGTTCAAGCCACCGCGTCCCTTCGCGCCAGGCGGCGAAGTGGCGGGCGTCGTCGCGGCCATCGGTGCGGGCGTCACCGGCTTTACCATCGGTGACCGGGTGATCGCGGCGTGCGGCAATGGCGGCCTTGCAGAAAGCGTCGCGGTGATGGCGGCCAATGCCTATCATTTGCCCGCCGCGCGCAGTTTTGCTGACGGGTCGGCACTGCTGATGACTTATGGCACCTCGATCCACGCGCTGGCCGACCGGGGTCGATTGAAAGCTGGCGAAACTTTGCTGGTGCTCGGTGCTGCTGGCGGGGTTGGCCTCGCCGCCGTCGAGCTTGGCAAGGCGATGGGCGCACGGGTGGTCGGCGCGGTATCGAGCGCGGACAAGGCGGCGCTGGTGCGTGAGGCCGGGGCCGATGATTGCATCATCTATCCGCAGCAGCCGTTCGACAAGGACGCATCCAAGGCGCTAGCCGAGATGTTTAAGGCAGCGGTCGGCCCCGGCGGCGCGGATGTGATTTATGACGCGGTTGGCGGTGATTATTGCGAACCGGCGGTGCGCAGCATCGCGTGGGAGGGGCGCTATCTGGTCGTTGGCTTCCCGGCCGGCATTCCGCGGTTGCCGCTTAACCTGACGCTGCTGAAAAGCTGTGAT
>JANOPV010000208.1:0-2161 GCA_031422035.1 Sphingomonas sp.
CTCGGAAATCAGGCGGTCGGCTTTGTCGGGTAAAGTACCGTCATACACGACCGCAGCGGCGGCGGACGCGGTTTCGCTGGCGATTATTGCGTCGCGTGAGGCGAGACTTGATGTGCGCCCGCTGCAATCCTATTATAGCTAATAGGAACTGATCCCCCCAATCAGGACAGACGGCCTGGCGGCCATCAGGCGCTCACCGCGCCTCGATAAGATTTTTGACGAAGGACTGGTGAATGGCGAGTGTTGAGAAAATCCCGATGCTGGCCGAAGGCTATGACAAGCTGATGGGCCAGTTGACGGCTTATAAGGCGGAGCGTCCGATCATTGTCGACGCCATAGAAGAGGCGCGGGCGCACGGCGATTTGTCGGAAAACGCCGAATATCATTCCGCCAAGGAACGGCAGGGCCAGGTCGAGGCGCATATCATCGATCTGGAAGATCGCCTGGCGCGGTCGCAGATTATTGATCCGACCACCTTGTCTGGTGACCGCATCGTTTTTGGCGCGACGGTTACACTGCGCGACGAAGACGAGAAAGCGATCCGCTATCAGATTGTCGGGCAGGCCGAGGCGGACGCCAAGGTTGGCCGGATCAGCTATAACTCGCCGCTGGGTCGTGCGCTCATCAGCCGCCGGGTTGCTGATGAGATCGAGGTAACGGTGCCGTCGGGTGACCGCTGGTTCGTGGTCTCCAAGATCGAATTTATCTGAGCATTACGGTGCGCCGCACCTTTTCCCTGACGACATTGCTTATCGGGCTGGTTTCGGCGGCGTGGGTAATCGCACTAGTCGCGGGATGGCAACGCGACGTTGCGGTGCTGGGCGGCATTATTCCGGGGCGATTGTCGGGCGGGGTGACGATGGCTGGTGCCGTGCCCGCTTGGCTGACGCCGATTTCCGCCTGTTTCATCCATAGTGATGCGCTGCACCTGATCGTCAACATGGTGATGTTCGGATTTTGCGGACGACAAGTTGAGCCCGCCATCGGCAAGGGATTGCTGGCGCTAGTGCTGGTCGTCGGGGCCTATGCAGCCGCGATAGCAGAGACGTTGTGGGCGCCATCATCCACGGTGGTGATTATCGGTGCCAGCGGCGCGGTGTCGGCGCTGGTTGGCATGTATGCGCTGGTATTCAGCACGCAGGAGGTCCGGGCGATTGGGCCGATCCCGTCCTATGTAGTGCGGATTGCGTGGCTCGCGGCGGCGTGGATTGGGGTGCAGGCGTTGATCGGCGTCGGCTTTGGCGGCCAGATTGCGATCTTGGCCCATATTGGCGGTTTCATCGCCGGGCTGTTGCTGGCTCGCCCGTTGCTGCGTTGGCGGTTTGCGCGCCGGGGCAATCCATCAGCCTAGCTAGGCGTCGTCACCGTCTTCAGGCTGGAGCAGCCGGTGGAGGTGAACGATAACATAGCGCATCTCAGCGTCGTCGACGGTGCGCTGCGCCGCTGCGCGCCAGGCCTTTTCGGCGCGTTTATAGTCCGGGAACATGCCAACGACATCGATATTGTCGAGGTCAGTAAAGTCGAGCGTCCGCGGATCGCTGACCCGTCCGCCAAACACCAGATGCAATTTGCTCATTGACCACTGCCCCAGCGGTTGCCTGACGCGCCGCGTTGGCCGCGCCCTAGCGTCAGTGCAAGCAGCTGGCAACCGGGCGATTGCGCCTAAATATCGTCGACTTCATCCGTTTCGGGCTGCGCACGGGCGCTGACCAGTCGGTTTGCCAGCAGTCCCAAGATTACGCCTGCACCGATCCCGACGACCACAGCTGTCAATGGCCGTTCTGTAACGAGACCGCGCGAGGCAAGGGCGGCGCGATCCAGCCCAGCGCGGCTGTTGCGTAGCGCCTTACTACCCAGTTGGCGCCCAGTTTCGGCAATCGCACTGGCATGATGCGCGCCAAGGTCAGCCAACCGCTCCGCCTGTTCGCGCGATGGTGCGCTGATGTCGGAGACCCGGCTGCGAACCTGGCCGTAAACCTCGCCGATGCGCGCGCCAGCACCTTCGGCCGCCTCGCGGGCGCTGGCGGATAGGTGCCCGGATTGGGTGCGCAGCGCCGCACCGCCAGCCTTTATGCGATCTTGCCAGCCGTCGGCCATGTGCGTGTTCCTTGCTTGGGAGCGGTTAAGTGGGCTTAATTGGCGACTACAGCATTAACTCTCG
>JANOPV010000209.1:0-14222 GCA_031422035.1 Sphingomonas sp.
ACGCAGCGCTTGCGCAACTGGTCGAGGCAATCTCCGCAATAGATGATGCGGGTGTCGAGCAGTGAGAGCGAGATGAGAATAACCGTCCAGCTGAACATCGCGGTGCCGAGAGGATGGCCGCTATAAAGGTCATCGACAAAGCCAAGCGGCAGCCCCGCCCAGACTGGCCAGACATCGTTGCGGAGCAATCGCCAGCTGAGCAGTAACATCAGGCCGAGCGGCGGAATGATCGGCGCGCTGACAATGGCAGGCCAGGCGGTAAGCAGCGATGCGATGAGGACGGTCGCGACCGGCAGGATGTAGACGCGCGCTTTTACCTGGGGGGCATAGTCAGGATGATAGCCGCCGCTGTTCACGGTTGATTAGCGGCGGGTGCGTCGGCCCCGCTGGTCGGGAGGCTGAGCCCGGCATCGGCCGCGCGTTCGACGATGATCGCGTCGGTAATTGCGGGGTCAGCAATTGGGCGGGCGAGTGCGCCGTCATCGGTGATACGGATCACGACGGCGAGCGGCGTGCGCGGTTGATAGAGACCGCCGCTGCCCGAGGTGAGCAAGATGTCGCCAACCCGAAAGCTGTTGGTGGCGCTGTTCAGTGGACGGATTTCGACGAGCGTTGCGCCGGTGCCAGTGGCAAGCGCGGCGAGGCCGTCGCTGGCACGTCGGACCGGGATGACGCTTTGCGGATCAGAAACCAGCATGACCCGCGTGACTGAGCCGCCGACATCCAGCGTGCGCCCGATCAGGCCATCTGCCGAGCGCACCGGCTGCCCCGGGGTGACGCCATCATTGCTGCCGACATCGATGATGGCAAACCGGCGGGCGCTGGCGGCGGTCGAGGTGAGCAGCCGCGCCGAGGTGATCACGGTATCGCGGGCGCGGACAAGGCCGAGCAATTGGCGCAATTGCTGGTTTTCGGTGCTGAGCGCGCGGGCGGTGATCAGTTCTCGCCGGGCCCGAACCAGTTCGCGGTTCAGCTCAGCATTTTGTGAGCCGGCGCGCCAGAAAGCGGCGACTTCATCATCAATGCCGCCGACCGCGCCAAAGGTCGCCCCAGTGCCGCGAGCGAGCGGCGCGGTCAGGCCATTGGCAGCAGTGCGCAGCGCCGCAAAACCCACTGGGTCGACCGCCCAGATTATCGCGGAAAATAGGGCTGCCAATGCGCCCGTCGCCGCAATCACATAGGCCGCAAAGGTGCCATATTGTTTGCGTCTAGAGTAGCTCTGACGTCCGGCTGGGGGCGGCGCCATATCCTCGCCCTTTCTGCTGTCAGGCGGTGATAAGCACGCCGCGGAACGCCGGATCCTCCATGGCGCGACCAGTGCCGATCGCCACGCAGGTGAGAGGGTTTTCCGCGACCGAAACGGGCAGACCGGTCTCTTCGATCAGCACCTGATCAATATCGCGAACAAGCGCGCCACCACCGGTCAGGACGATGCCCTGATCGACAATATCTGCGGCGAGTTCAGGCGGGATATTCTCCAGCACCTGGCGGACACCTTCGACGATCGCGCCGATGGGCTCGGCCAGAGCATCGGCGATCATGCCCTGATGAATCTCAATCTCCTTAGGCACGCCGTTGACCAGATCACGACCCTTGAGCTGGATGGTCTGACCGCGCCCATCGGCAGGGCGGCGAGCGATGCCGAATTCCTTCTTGATCCGTTCCGCTGTCGATTCGCCGATCAGCAGGTTGTGATGTCGGCGGACATAAGAGACGATGGCTTCGTCCATCTTGTCCCCGCCAACGCGCACCGAGCTGGTATAAGCGAGGCCGCGCAAGCTCAGCACGGCGACTTCGGTGGTGCCGCCGCCAATGTCGACGACCATCGAGCCAACCGGTTCGGTGACTGGCATATTCGCGCCAATCGCAGCGGCCATCGGCTCCTCAATGAGAAATACCTGACGCGCGCCGGCGTTCAAAGCGGCATCGCGAATGGCGCGGCGTTCAACACTGGTTGAACCTGACGGGACGCAGATGACAATCTCAGGATAGCTCCACGGGCGCGGATTGCCGCCAGAAACCTTGCGGATGAACTCCTTTATCATGCCTTCGGCAACGTCGATGTCGGCGATGACGCCATCGCGTAACGGCCGGATCGCCTCTATATTCTGGGGCGTTTTACCCATCATTAGCTTGGCGTCGTTGCCGACGGCCTTGGTCCGGCGGATACCGTTAATGGTTTCGATGGCGACCACCGAGGGCTCGTCAAGGACGATGCCCTTACCGCGCACATAGACCAACGTATTGGCCGTGCCGAGGTCGATGGCCATATCGTTTGAAGAGAATTTGAACAGATTGGACAGGAAGTTCATTCGGGGGTTCCATCAACACAGGTATCGGCGATAATCCGCCGAAAGTTGACGCCTGATACCGGCTAAGGCCCCAAGCTGGCAAGCGTTGCGGATAATCACGCAAGTGCCAAAGGGGCCGGACGGCAGACATGTCAATTTTCGTGGCGGCACGGGTCGCAGTGACTGCGCGACTGCGCTAGGAGGGGCGGCATGTCAATACGCCGCTTGCCCGAAATCCTCGTGAATCGCATCGCCGCCGGTGAAGTGGTGGAACGTCCCGCCAGCGCGCTGAAAGAACTCGTCGAAAATGCCCTCGACGCCGGGGCGATCCGGATCGCGGTGCGGCTGGAAAGTGGCGGAATCGACCTGGTTGAGGTCAGCGATGACGGGTGCGGGATTAGCGGCGAGCAGATGCCGTTGGCGTTTGAACGCCACGCGACTTCAAAACTGCCCGATGAGGACATCCAGGCGGTATCCACATTGGGCTTTCGCGGCGAGGCGCTGCCGTCGATCGCCAGCGTCGCCGAGGTCGAGATGCAGAGCCGGGTCGCCGCCGGCGAAGGCTGGACAATGCGCATCGACAATGGCGTGATGAGCAGCGTCGAGCCTGCTGCGATGCCGCCAGGCACCCGGGTGCGGGTGCAAGGGCTGTTCGCCAGGGTGCCCGCGCGGCGTAAGTTTCTCAGAACCTCGCGCAGTGAATATGCCGCGTGCATCGACATCATCCGGCGATTGGCGATGGCACGAGCGGACGTTGGCTTTACGGTGGAGCATGATGGACGGACGACACTCTCAGTGCCGCCGGGCCAAGGGCGGGTTGAGCGCGTAGCAGCGCTGATCGACCGGGCGCTGGTCGACCATAGTATCGGCGTCGATGTGGTGCGCGACGGACTGAGCTTGGGCGGGGTTGCCAGCCTACCGACGTTCAATCGCGGGGTAGCGGATCACCAATATCTGTTCGTCAATGGCCGCCCGGTGCGCGACCGGTTGCTGCTCGGCGCCATCCGCGGGGCCTATGCCGAGATGCTGGCGCGGGATCGCCACGCGGTGGTCGCGCTGTTTCTTGAGGTGCCACCCGCTGACGTTGATGTGAATGTCCACCCGGCCAAGACCGAGGTGCGATTCCGCGATGCCAGTGTGGTGCGCGGGTTGATCGTCAGTGGGCTGCGCAGGGCGTTGGAGGCGGAAGGTTTTCGCGCGGCACCGACCGGCGGCACAGGGGTGCTGGACCGGTGGCAGGCGGAGCCGGTAACGGCAGCTCCCGCAGCGTGGTTTGGAGCGGGTGACGTGCCGGCCTCCAACGCGGTAGTAATGGACCGGCGTTCGCATTTCATAGCGCCTCCACCTTATGTCGGTGCGCCGCAGCCGCTCGGCCGGGCGGAGATCGCTGAGCCGCTGCCTGAGGGGGGAGACATATTCCCGCTCGGCGTGGCGCGCGGACAGGTCGCCAACACCTATATCGTGGCGGAGGCGGCCGACGGTCTGGTGTTGGTCGATCAACATGCGGCGCATGAGCGGTTAGTGTTGGAACGGCTGCGCGCGGGGGTGGCGGGACAGTTGGTGCCGTCACAGGGGCTGTTGTTGCCTGAGGTCGTCGAGCTGGATGAGGTGGCGTGTGACCGGCTGGAGGCGGTGGCGGCGGATATTGCGGTATTGGGGGTCACCTTAGAGCGGTTCGGTCCGGCGGCGGTGCTGGTGCGCGCGACGCCAGCGGCGCTGGGCAATGTCGATGCGCGGGCGCTGGTAACCGACATCGCCGATGATCTGGCGGGGTTCGATGCGGCCTTGTCGCTAACCGAACGGCTGGAGCATGTCGCCGCGACGATGGCTTGTCACGGATCGGTGCGCGCTGGTCGGGTGCTCAACGTGGCCGAGATGAACGCGCTGCTGCGTGAGATGGAAGTGACGCCGCGTTCTGGCCAGTGCAATCATGGTCGCCCGACTTGGGTGAAGTTGGCGCATAGCGACATCGAAAAGCTGTTCGGGCGGCGGTGAAGGCGGACTACTCCTCGTCGCTGCGCACGTCCGGATAACGCACTTTCATCATCGCGTTACCGACCATGGTCATAACGATGTCGCCGTGCTGATTGCGGACTTCGTAGCGGTTTTTGATAAGGCCCATCTCGGGGCGGCTGTTCATCCGGCGTTTGGCGATCAGTTCAGTCGCCGTGGTCAGGGTGTCGCCTGGGTAAACCGGTTTGACCCAGCGCAACTCGTCGATGCCGGGCGAGCCCAAGGAGGCGACCGGTTCAGCCTCAGCAAATTGGGACACCATCATCCGCATGGTCATGGCGGCGGTGTGCCAGCCGCTGGCGGATAGACGGCCAAAATGGGTGGCAGCGGCGGCGTCGTCATCGAGGTGAAATGGCTGTGGGTCATATTTTGATGCAAATTCAATGACCTCATCGCGGGTGACCTCGTAATGTAGCGGGCTGGTGCCCTTAGTGCCGATGACCAGATCTTCGTAATAGAGCATCGTCACCCCCTTGCCCGCCGCGCCGTGAGCCACGCCTTATGGGTGCGCTCTACTTCGCGGAAACTGGCAAACACGCTTTGCTCCGGCGCCGGCGCGCCGGCCTGACCCAGCGCATAAAGCTGGCTGTAGAACCAATATTGTGTAGCAAATCCATCCATTGCCCGCACGGTTTTGATCGCCTTCAGCCCGCTGGCCCAGCGCGGTAGCAACGCAAGGTCGCGTTCGCGCACCGGCAACGCGTCTGCCCCGGCGAGCAGACGCGCAGGCCCATCGGGCTGATAACAGAGCGGCCGCCCCAGCCCGATCAGGTCCGCTGCCCCGTCAGTCAACACCGCCTCCATCGCAGCGCGCGAACGCAGGCCGCCGGTTACCATCAGCGGCACCGTCACAACCGCGCGCATCGCCCGCGCAAAATCGACGAAATAGGCCTCCCGCGCTAGCGTTGATGCGGCGACGCCTGCCTGTTCCTCCGGCGCTTCCAGCCCGTCGATGCCGAGCAATTTTGGCTGTTCATATGTGCCGCCTGAGATTTCCAGCAAGTCAATGCCATCCGCTTCGAGCCAGGCAGCGACCTGCAAGCTTTCTTCGAAACTAAAACCACCGCGTTGAAAATCGGCGCTATTCAGCTTTACCGCCACCGGAAAATCAAGCCCTACCGCCGCGCGGACCGCCTGTGCGACGCGGCGAAGCAATCGCGCGCGGTTCTCCAGTGATCCGCCCCAGTCATCATGGCGCTGGTTGCTGCGCGGGCTTAGGAATTGCGAGAGCAGATAGCCGTGCGCCCCGTGCACCTGCACCCCTGTAAAACCACCGCGCTGACAGGTCGTCGCGGCGTCGGCAAAGCGGCCGATCACATCGGCAATATCTGCTTCGCTCATTGCCTGCGGCTTACCAAACTGGCCGCCCGGCAGCTTCAGCGTGATGGCAGATGGGGCCTTGGGATGCGGATTGACGGCTTTCATTGTCTGCCGTCCGGCATGGCTGATTTGCGCCCAGAAATGATTGCCACCACGCGTTGCCGCCGCAGTCCAGCGGCGCATGGCTTCAAGGGCGGGTTCGCCCTCAGCCCACGCACGATCAACAATCACATTGCCTGGTCGCTCCAAATGTTGCGCATCAATTTGGATATTGCCCGACAGTAGCATCCCGGCCCCGCCATCAGCCCAGATGCCATAAAGCCGTTCGAGCGCAATGGTCGGTTGCCCGGCAGTATCGGCTAGCCCCTCGGTCATTGCCGCCTTGGCCAGCCGGTTGGGCAGGGTCGCTCCGCAGGGCAGGGTGAGCGGCGTGGCGAGTATATTCACGCGCTCATCCGAACGCCCGCAGTGCCATGCGCAATCTCTGCGGTAGCGCGCCGCGACAGGGTGCTGGTCGGCGTGGTGACGCGGTCGACCACCTGAAAATGGGTCCGCCATGCCTCTCTGCTCACATCGCAAACGACATAACCGCGCTGGTCATTGGCGAATTTGACCTCTGGGTTGCGCGAGAGGAATTGGTCGGCATCGGCGCGCCGGTCGCTGCCATCGCCGCCGCTGCTGATCGAGGTGGTGACGATTTCCGAGCCGACAACGCGGTCACGGTAGGTGAGGTCGCCAGCAACATTGATATGCTCATCGCCGGTTAGCACGACGACATTGCCGAGCCCGGCCATGCGGCTGAGCATACGTTGCCGCGGCGCTTCATATCCAGCCCAGCTGTCGAGATTGAGGACGCGGGTGGGTTCCTCCGGACGGCGGCGGCGGTCGAGGCTCATCATCATAATCTGTTGGGCCAAGGCATTCCATTGGGTGCCGCCACGGCTGAGATTGCGGGCGAGCCATGCCTCCTGTTCGCGCCCCAGCAC
The DNA here is from genome assembly GCA_031422035.1 of Sphingomonas sp. Lineage (GTDB taxonomy): Bacteria > Pseudomonadota > Alphaproteobacteria > Sphingomonadales > Sphingomonadaceae > Sphingopyxis. Next base: position 6,611 of record JANOPV010000209.1, read on the forward strand.
TTGCGCATCGTCGCGCCCAACATCGGCGCAGGCGGGCTTGAAGCCGTCACCGCAGGGCTGATCGTCGCGATATTGGCGGGTGTCGAGCAGCTGCATCGACAGGAGGTCGCCGTAGCGAACCTCGCGGTTGAGCGCGACCATGCCATTGCGCGGCATCAGTGCCCGCCGCACCGGCATATGTTCATACCAGGCCTGCATCGCGGCCTGTTTGCGGAGCATGAACACTTCGGGCGGGACCGGGTTGGGGTTTGGCCCGTCGTTCATCACCCAATTGTCAGTATTGCTGACCCAGTTGTTCTGGATTTCGTGATCGTCAAAACTGGAGAGGAACGGGTGCATGGCGCGCGCCGCCTGCAGGTCAACATCGCCCAGTTGCTGGCTGTAGGCGACGCGATAATCGCTGAGGTCGATCAAGTTGCGCAGCGCGAATTGCCGCACCGGACGAATGGGCAGGCCGTTGTCGAACAGGTAATCCTGTCGGTATTCATATATGAAATCACCGTAATGATAGACGAAAGCTAGGTCCTGTTCGGCGGCAAGGTGGCGGTAAGCGCTGAAAAAGCCAGACTCGAAATGTTGGCAGCCGCAGACGCCGAATTTGACGGCGTCGGGCCGCGCTCCGGGTGCAGGCAGGGTGCGGGCACGGCCGCGTAAGCTTTGTTCACCATCGACGCTGAACCGATAGAAATAGGGGCGGTCGGCCTCCAGCCCGGTGAGTTCGACATGGACGCTGTGGCCAAGCTCCGGCCGGGCGATTTCCTCACCAGAGCGGACGATGGTGCGAAAGCCCGGGTCGCTGGCCACTTCCCACGCGACCGGCAGCGGGCCGAGGCCCATGCCGCCATGATTGGCGAGCGGTTCGGGCGCGATCCGGGTCCAGATGACGAAGCCATCGCTGGCGGGATCACCCGAGGCGACGCCGAGGCTGAACGGATATTCGCGAAAGATCGAGCGCGCGCGGATGATGGCGGGCGCGGCGAGCGCGGTGGTCGCAGCAGACGCGATGAACAGGCGGCGGGTGAACATGGTTCGGCTCCGGATGAGGCGATTCGTCGTGATGCGATAGGGGATAGTCGAGTTGCGGGTCGGTTCAAAGGCGAAGGGGCGGCGTGATCGGCGGCTAACAAACACAGCGGCCTGAGACTGATTTCGAGCTTGAAGGACGATAGGCTGAACCCCGCAGAAAACTGCCTAAGTTCACAGTGAATGCACAGTTTTTAGTGCTCGAAATGTGGCACTTCATTGCGGGGCTGGGTTTGCGAACTTGCCTAACGATAATGGCATCGGATGCGGGTGTAGAACAGCGAATATTGCGGTCGCTCCGCAGCGTCGAAGTTACAATCCCAGGCTGAATCTTGCGAACAGCGTCGCGCCGATGGGGTTGCGACCGTAGCTGGGGTCGAGCGCATCGGGATAGGCAAAGGCGGCGACGGTGCCGCCGATCGCGAGGTTGAGATTATCCGTCAGCGTGAGGCGGTAGGCGTAGCCGAGCTGGAACTTGCTCACCCGGAAAGTTGTTTCGTGGAGCGCGTCGGTCTCATCCGGGAAGAGCTCATCATTGGCGACGCTCTCGGCGCGGGCAAATATTGTGTGATGCTCGTTAAGGTTCCAGTTCGCTTCGGCTAGCCACGCGGTCAGCGTCGGGCCGGGGCGGCGGTCTTTGGCGGAGAAGGCCAGCATCGCCGAGAGGCCGTTCCGCGCATAATGGATGCTGGCGGTGGTGCGCGCTTCGTCCTCATCGGGGTGGAGCCGCTCAGGCTGGGCGAGGCGAGCGTGGCTGGCCTGAATGGTCCAGCTGGGCGTCGGGGAGAGGGTTGCCCGCACACTCCAGCTGTCGAGGCGCGGGGTTTCGATGTTCCAGCGGGCCTCATCCGGCTCCGCCCCGCGAAAGGCGCTGGCTTCGAGCTGAAAAGTGCGGGTGCCATAGCCAAGGGTGAGAACGCCATAGGTGATATGCGTCGCGTCAAACCAGTGGTGGGTGATTGGCGCTTCGGGGTTATAGCGGGCGGAGGCGCGGTGCATGAAGGCGCTGGGGCCAATAGCGGGTTCGCCGACTGGGCCGCCATAGAGATAGAGCGTGGCGTTATCGCCGATGTTGACGTCGATGCGCGCGGCGAGCTCCATGAACAGGTCATGCGGGTGTTGGCGATCGACCAGGCTGACGCCGTTTGCTGTTTCACCAGTGGCGAACAGATTGGGATAGCCGCGCGCGTCCATCAGCGGTTCAAGCGACACCATCGTCCGCGCCTCGATCCGCCCCCAGTCGGTATCGCGAGCGGCGGACAGCATCGCCATCGACTGGACATAGGTGCCGCTGTCGCCGCGCGGGCCGGACTGATCGGTATAGACGCCCCAAGCATAGCCGTGAGCCATCAGCACCCAGTCATCGCTGAGGTTGAAGTGGAGGCCGGAGTGGGCGTTCATACCTTCAGTGCCGGGCAGACGGGACGTGCCGGAACCTTCGGTAAAGGCTGGGATGCGCTGGCACACCACCATCATGGGATCATCGTGGTTCTCTATGCCGCAACCTGCGACCGACGCTGAACTGGTCAGTCGAGCACGGGCCGACATGCCAGACCCAGTCGCAGCATGATCCATGCCCGCCATATCGTGTCCGGCGTGCGGGTCAGTCGGCATCGGCGCTGGTGCTGGCGCAGCCGCCCCATGCCCCGCATGCGCATCATGCCCGCTGTGGTCCTGCGCCAGCGTTGGCGTGGCGAAGAGGACAAGCGCAGCTGCGCTCGCAAGCAAGGTGATGTGTGGTCGCATTTGGTTGGCTTTAATCCGTCGCTGGCGGTGAGGCTACAGTCATTCTGACCGGTCGCATCAGCAGCACCAGCGGCACGGCAAGCGCGATGGCGATCGCCGCAACTTTGAAATCATTGATATAAGCGACCATTGCCGCCTCACGATTGACCATGCCGTCCAGCGCTACGAGCACACCCTGGCCGTAGCTACCCAACCGGTCGACTGCCGATAGGTCCACGGGCGGCAAATTGGCCGGGGTCAGATGCCCGGCGATGTCGGCATGGCTGGTCTGGATATTGCGTGCGAGCAGCGTCGCCAGCAGCGAAATGCCCGCCGACGCGCCAACCGATCGCATCAGGTTGAGCAGCCCTGACCCATCAGTGCGCTGCGCCGGGGGAATGGTTGAAAAGGCGATGACGTTGAGCGGCATGAAGCACAGGCCAAAGCCCATCCCCTGTATCAGGCCAGTCAGCGCTATCTCGTCCCACCCCATCTCCAGGGACCAGCCGGTCATCCGCCATAATGTGGCCGACGCGATGGCAAAGCCGGTGGCGATCAACGCGCGCGGGCCGACCACGCCGATCAGGCGAGAGGCGATAAACATCGAGATCAGCACGCCAAGTCCGCGCGGTGCCATCAACAGGCCAGCATCGAACACTGGATAGCCGAACAGATTTTGCAGCATCGGCGGCAACAGCGCCGCCATCGCGATCATCACCAGCCCCATGATCGGCATGAAGGCGAGCGCCGTCATGAAATTGCGGTTGGTCCACAGGATACGTGGGAATAGCGGGTTGGCGGTGGTGGCGATATGGACGCAGAACATCCACAGCATCGCTGCGGCAATCCCGCCCTCCAATATGATCTCCCAGCTCTGGAACCAGTCCTCGCCCTGGCCGCGATCCAGCATCAGTTGCAGCGCGGCGAGGCCAAGCGCGAATAGGATATAGCCCAGATAATCGAGGCGGCGCGGGCTAATCGGCCGGGATGGCAACAGCCACCAGAGGATGGCCAGTGTTGGAATGCCAATTGGCAAGTTGATATAAAATACCCAGCGCCACGAGTAGTTTTCGGTCAGCCAGCCGCCCAGCATCGGCCCGGAAATCGGCGCGATCATCACCCCCATGCCCCAGATCGCCATCGCTCGGGCGTGGGCGCTGGGCCGGTTGATGTCCAGCATGATCGATTGTGACAGCGGGCCGATAAAGGCGGCGAACACCCCTTGGGCAATGCGGAACAAAACCATTTCCGGCAGATTGGTGGCAATGCCGCACAGCATGGAGGTAATCAAAAAGCCGATCACTGCACCGAGAAACAGCCGCCGGGAGCCGATACGATCCGCCAGCCACCCGGTAATCGGCGTCGCCACCGCACTGGCAATGATGAAACTGGTCAGCACCCAGGTGACGCTGTCAAACGTCGCGCCCAAGCTGGTCTGCATATGCGGGATCGCGACATTGGCGATGGTCGCATCCAGAAACTGGATGATCGACGCGCCCATGACCGCGACCATCAACAGACCGCGATGGCGCACCGGCAGCGCTGCAGCGTCGCTATCCGGTAGCGGTGCTACCATAACCATTTGCGCGGATCATGGCGCATCGAAATGCGCGGGTGAATTAGCGCGCATCGAAATGCGCGGGCGAATTAGCGCGCATCGAAATGCACGCGAACATGCACCGATAGGCCAGCAATCATCTGGCGGTCTGTCACGCGGTCGATGGCTATACGCACCGGCACTCGCTGGGTCACCTTTACCCAATTGCCGGTCGCGTTCTGGGCTGGCAGCACCGAAAATTCGGAGCCAGTGCCCGCGCCGATACTCTGGACATGGCCGGACACTTCGACGCCGGGATAGGCATCAAAGCTGAGCGTAGCCCGTTGGCCGACCCGCATCCGGCCAAGGTCCGTTTCTTTGAAATTCGCCTCTACCCATGGCTGCCGGGTGCCGACGATGGTGACGGTGGGCACGCCGGTCACCACGGTCTGCCCGACCTGCAGCCGGTCGGCTTGGCTGATGACCCCATCCATCGGCGCGCGCACTTCGGTCCGAGCGAGCTGTAACGCCGCCGCCGCTCGCCGCGCCCGTCCCACCAATATGCCTGGGTTGATACCGGGGCGGCTGCTGCCCGTGGCAAGCTGCGCGCGGGCGCGCACGACGGCAGCCTGAGCCTCAGCGAGGGTGCCGCGCGCCTGTGCCAGGCCATGTTCCGCTGCATCCATCCGCGCGCGGGTGTTGAAACCCCGGGCCATCAGTTCGCGTTCGCGCGCCAGAATGGCGCTGGCATAGTCGACCGCTTCCTGCGCCGCCGCGATGTCGACGCCGCTCGCCGAAGCAGTTGTTTCCAGCGTGGACACTCGCGCTTCCGCGCCAGCGATTTCGGCTTCGGCCTGATAAATGGCCAGCTGATAGGGTTCAGGATCGATGCGGAACAACAGATCACCGGCGCGCACCCGCTGGTTTTCTCGCACCGCCACCGCGACGATCCGGCCGCCCACTTCTGCTGACACTGATACCCGGTCCAGTTGCAGATAGGCATTGTCGGTCGCCACGCTGTCACCGCCCGACAGCCACAGATACAGGCCGCCACCGATCAGGATCAGCGGCACCATCAGCATCAGCACCCAGCGACGCAGCGGCGATTTTGCCGCAGGCGCGGGTGGCGTGGCCGCTGGCGGCTCAGAAGAAGGCGGCGACGTCATAGCTTGCCCATGCGACAAGCCGCGCGTTGCAGCAATGGTGAATTACCGGCGCGACATCTTGCCCGGACGGTCACCGCACCGGCACGAACGTGATCTCAACCCGGTTCACCGCGCCAACCGCCGCGTCGCCTTCTGCTGCTGTGCGGCTGCGGGATTCGGGGATACCGCGATCACGCAGATAGTTACGGACCGAAGTGGCCATGCCGCGCGCGCGGCTGGCCCGGGCGCTCTCACTGCCCGTCGCGTTAGCGATGCCGGTGATGACGACGCCCATCGCCCGGTTGGCCTGCGCATAGGCCACAGCCCGGTCGAACACCACGTCCATATCGGCGTTGACGCTGGTGCCGCCGCGGGTGAAGGGGACCACAAACGGCGGACGTGCAGCAGCGTTCACCGGCGGCACTGTCGGCATGACAGGCGCTGCTGGCGCAACCGCACCCATGCCCGCATGACCACTATGGTCGGTCTGCGCCAGTGCCACACTGGCCGGGATTGCCGCAACCGCAGCGACGCTAAGGATGAAGGAACGGATGCGCATGGAGTGTCTCCCTGAGAATTGGTGCCGCTCTGTGGCAGGATGGGGATGAATGCTAGCTATACCGGAAGGGATGAGGGGCGCGAGGGGCTATTCAAACGTTGAATTTGAAATGTAACACGTCGCCGTCGTGGATCACATATTCCTTGCCCTCTTGGCGCAGCTTACCGGCGTCGCGCGCCGGGGCCTCGCCGCCGAGGGTTACATAATCGGCAAAGGCGATGGTTTCGGCACGGATGAAGCCGCGCTGCATATCGCTGTGGATGGTGCCAGCAGCCTCAGGCGCTTTGGCACCCTGATGGATGGTCCAGGCGCGGGCTTCCTTGGGCCCGACGGTGAAAAATGTCAGGAGTTCGAGTAGACTGTAGCCAGCGCGGATGACGCGAGCGAGGCCGGTTTCGTGGAGGCCCATTCCCTCCAGATATTCGAGCCGGTCGGGCATATCCATGCCGGTCATTTCGCTTTCGATGGCGGCGGAGACGATGACGGCTTGGGCGCCCTCAGCGGCGGCTTTGGCGAAGACGCGGGCGGACTGGGCGTTGCCATCGGCTGCTGCACCCTCATCGACGTTGCAGACATACAGGACGGGCTTCGACGTCAGCAGCTGCGCCTGCGCGAAAATACGTGCCTCTTCTTCACCATCAGGCACAGTGAGCCGTGCCGGTTGTCCAGCGGTCAGCAGCTCCAGTGCGCGGCCCAGTACAGCGGCGGCGGCCTTGGCTTCCTTGTCGCCCTGCGCGGCCTTTTTGATGAAGGCGGGGACGCGTTTCTCGAGCGATTCGAGGTCGGAGAGCAGCAGTTCGGTCTCGACCGTTTCGGCGTCGGCAATCGGATCGACCTTGTTTTCGACATGCTGGATGTCGTCATCCTCGAAACAGCGCAGGACGTGGACGATGGCGTCCACTTCGCGGATATTGCCGAGGAACTGGTTGCCGAGCCCTTCGCCCTGGCTTGCGCCCTTCACCAGCCCGGCGATGTCGACGAATGCCAATTGGGTTGGGATGACCTTGGCCGATCCGGCGATCGCCGCCAACTTGTCGAGCCGCGGATCGGGCACCGCGACCTGGCCGACGTTGGGCTCGATCGTGCAGAATGGATAATTGGCCGCCTGCGCCGCCTGAGTCTCGGTCAGCGCGTTGAACAGGGTCGATTTGCCGACATTGGGCAGGCCGACGATACCGCATTTGAAGCCCATGAGCTTGAATTTCCGACTGTGGGGGGATTTGCCAGCCCGATAGGAAAATGCGAGCCAGTTGGCCAGTGTTGATTGGGAGATGACGATGCGCCTGTTCGGCTTTCTGGCGATGACGGCAGCGATGCCCGCAAGCGCAGCGCTGCCCGATCAAGCGCGGATTGCGGCCCTGGCCGACGAGGCGATGAAATCGACCGGGGCCAGAGGGATTGCAATTGCGCTGGTCGATAACGGCCGCGTGATGTCAGTCCAGGCGTTTGGCGCGCGCAATGCCAAAGGCGATCCGCTGACTACCGACACGGTGATGTATGGCGCGTCGCTGACCAAGGCTTTGTTTGGCTATTATGCTTTGATGCTGGTCGACGAGGGCAAGCTCGACCTCGACCGGCCGGTGGCGGCGATGTTGCCCAAGCCGCTGCCTGATTATGGCAATC
>JANOPV010000210.1:0-12256 GCA_031422035.1 Sphingomonas sp.
TCCGGGTCGCGATCCCGGCCTTTCCGCTGCGGGCACCTGCGGTCACCCAATGAAACGTTCGCTGCTTCCGCTCAACGCATTGCGGGTGTTTGATGCCGCCGCCCGCCACCTCAGCTTCACCCGAGCCGCGGACGAACTTGCAGTCACCCCGGCGGCTGTCGGGCAGCAAATTCGCGCGTTAGAGGATGTCCTCGGCGTTATCCTGTTCCGCCGCACCCCGCGCGGGCTGGAACTGACCGTAGAGGCCGCCGCGGGGCTCGACGCACTGCGCAGCGGCTTTGGTATGTTCGAGGATGCGGTGCGATCGATGCGCGCCGGGCAATCCTCAAAATCGCTGACCATCGCGGCCCCGCGCGATCTCATCACTCACTGGCTGACACCGCGCCTTGCCGCCGTTGCCGCCGCTGATCCGGACATGCGCTGGACGCTACTCGCTGCTGACGAACCACCGATGTTTAGCGAAGCCAATCTCGACCTTGCAATCATCTGGGCAACGGGGCCGGGTCACCATGATGGCGTGGCGATCACCGAACAGCATATGGTGCGGGTCGCGGCGCCGGCTTACTCCGGCGAAGCGGCCATCGATTGGCGGGGGAACGGCGACGCCGCAGCAATACGATTCCCCGACGCCGGGTCCGCCATCGCTGCGGCGCTCGCCGGAATGGGTGTCGCCACGGTGCCACTATGCTTGGTTGCCGACATGATAGCCGCTGGCACGCTGCTCCAAATCGGAGAGCCGACGCCATCGCCATCGACCTATTGGCTCGTCGCCCCGACACCGCAGTGGCGGCAGCGCAAAGTCCAGACGTTGGTTACGGCGTTGACCGCGCCCTGAGCAGCGCCGCTGCTCGTGCTGCCAGTCCGACAAGCCTGGCCTCTTCCACCGACGCCGCCGGGTTGTTCCAACTCATGACCACAGCATAGGCTGTGCCCTGTTCGTCGCGCAGCAGCAGGTTCAGCGCCACCACGCCCGGCTCTGACCCGCCCTTAAAGCCAACATAGCGCCACTGTGCCGCGTTTCCTGCAGGCAGGCCCGGGTTGACCGCGATGACTGCGCGGGCGGTGTCGCTGGCCCGATACGCATACCAGCCAAGCAACCGGGCGACGCTGTCCGCCGATGCGAACCATTCAATCGTGTCGATGCTCGCCGGACGGGCAAAGGCGGCGTAATCGACATTGCCGGGCACGAACAGCGGCGCATGCCGGGCCAACACCGCGCGGCGCTGCGCCTCGTCGCCGTTCAACCAACCGGTGCGCGCCTCTCCTAGCGCCGGATTTTTCAACACGGTCCACTCGATCGTCGTCAGCAAGGGAAAAGCGCGCGGCCCATCCAGCCCGCCATTCGCGCGGGCAAAGGCCTCCACCCGTTCGCGCCCGATATGGCGGATCAGCAGATCGGTGGCGCTATTGTCGCTGATCGACATCATCAGCGTGGCGGCGCTTTGCAGCGTGATCGGCGTGCCAATCGGCCAGCTCTGGGTGATACCCGACGGCACCGATACCCGGTCCAGCAATATCACGTCGCTCCACCGCATCCGCCCGGCGGCAATCTCAACATCAAGCGCGCCGAGCACCGCCAGCTTGAACGATGAACCGATGGCCAGCGATTGCGTGGTATTGGCTCCGGCGATGCGTTCTGGCGCACCCGTCGCATTCAGCCGGTACAGGCCCCAGCCGACTTGGCCGGGTAACGCCGCCAGTTCTGTCGCCAGTTGTGCGACAGTATCACCGCTTGTCGCCACATCGGTAATCTGCAACCCCGCTATCCGCCCGCTATTGTCGACCGCCAGCGCAAAAGTCACGTCTGCCTGGGCATAGCTTATCCGCACCGTACCCTGGCCTTCGCCGGGACCACGAGTCACCGATCCTATGCTTTGCGGTTCGCCATATTGCGTGCGTAAAGCGGCCGTCGTTTCGCGCAGTTGCTCTATGGGTATTGCCGCCAGAAATTCAGGGGTGAATGCCGGCTCCAGTGCTGCGCCCTCAAGGAGCAGGCCATGCAACCGCAATGCCATCGTTTCAAAAGCACTGCGCAGCGGCAGCGCCGGTGTGACTGGCGGCGCTGCTGGCGCATTTTGCGCTTGCGCTGTGAGCGGCGTAAGCGCCAGCATCACGGCAGCAGCTAGCTGTGCCGACAATCTACGCATCGATCACCTCATCATCCACGCTTGCGGCGTTCGCCTGAATAAATTGGAACCGGTGTTCCGGATTTTTGCCCATCAGTCGGTCGACCAGGTCGCGCACGCCGGCCCGCTCTTCATATTCCTGCGGCAACGTCACTTTCAGCAGCGACCGGGTGCCGACGTCCATCGTCGTCTCGCGCAGCTGCGCGGGCATCATCTCCCCAAGCCCTTTGAAGCGCGAAACCTCGACTTTTTTTCCCGCAAACAGCGTTCGCTCCAGTTCGGTCCGGTGCGCATCATCGCGCGCATAGGCGCTCTTGCCGCCAGCGGTCAGCCGGTACAGCGGTGGCTGTGCCAGATACAAATGCCCATCGCGGACAATCTCCGCCATTTCTTGAAAGAAAAAGGTCATCAGCAACGTCGCAATATGTGCGCCATCGACATCTGCGTCGGTCATGATGACGATGCGCTCATAGCGCAGCCGGTCGGGGTCACATTCCTTGCGCATCCCACAGCCCAGCGCCAGCGCGATGTCGGCGATCTCGGTATTAGCGCGAATTTTGTCAGCAGTAGCGGATGCGACATTCAAAATCTTGCCGCGGATCGGCAGGATCGCCTGGGTTTTGCGGTCGCGCGCCTGTTTGGCGCTGCCACCCGCGCTGTCGCCTTCGACGATGAACAGCTCGGTGCCTTCAGGGCCATCATTCGCGCAGTCGGTCAGCTTACCCGGCAGCCGTAATTTGCGCCCGCTGGTTGCTGTCTTGCGTTTCACTTCGCGCTCGGCCTTGCGCTTCAGTCGCTCGTCCATCCGGTCGAGGACTAGGCCAAGCAGCGCCCGTCCCCGCTCCATATTGCTCGACAAAAAGTGATCAAAATGGTCGCGCACCGCCACCTCAACCAGCCGCGCGGCATCGGCGGAGGTCAGGCGGTCCTTGGTCTGGCTCTGAAATTGCGGATCGCGAATGAACAACGACAGCATGGATTCGCAGCCGGTCATGACGTCATCGGCGGTAATCTGGGTCGCCTTTTTCTGGCCGATCAATTCACCAAAGCCACGCAATCCCTTGGTCAGCGCGGAGCGCAGACCCGCTTCGTGGGTGCCGCCATCGGGGGTTGGGATGGTGTTGCAATACCAGCTGAACGAACCATCCGACCATAACGGCCACGCAATCGCCCATTCAACGCGCCCCTGCTCACCGGCAAATTCCTGTCGCCCGATAAACGGCTCTGCGGTCGCGCATTCCCGTGCGCCAATTTGTTCCTTGAGGTGATCGGCAAGGCCGCCGGGGAACTGGAATACCGCTTCTGTTGGTGTGTCGTCACCAATCAGCTCAGCGTCGCATTTCCAGCGTATCTCCACCCCAGCGAACAGATACGCTTTGGATCGCGCCAGCCGGTACAACCGCTGCGGCTTGAACCGCGCATGTTCACCGAAAATCTCAGTGTCGGGGGTAAAGCTCAGCGTGGTGCCACGGCGGTTTGGCGTCGGCCCCATCAGCTCCACCGGGCCTAGTGCGACGCCGCGCGCAAAGCGTTGCTGAAACAGCTGTCGGGCGCGGGCCACTTCAACCAGCGTATCGCTCGACAAGGCGTTCACCACGCTCACGCCAACGCCGTGCAGCCCACCCGACGTCGCATAGGCCTTGCCTTCAAACTTACCGCCGGAATGCAGCGTCGTCATGATGACTTCGAGCGCCGATTTGGTCGGAAATTTCGGATGCGGATCAACCGGGATGCCGCGGCCATTATCGCTAATCGTCAGCCGGTTGCCGGGCTCCAGCGTGATCTCGATCCGGGTCGCATGGCCAGCGACTGCCTCATCCATGCTGTTGTCGAGAACTTCGGCGGCCAGATGGTGCAAGGCGCGTTCGTCGATGCCGCCAATGTACATCCCGGGCCGCCGCCGCACCGGCTCCAGCCCCTCCAGCACTTCGATTGCGGACGCATCATAGTCCTGCCCGCCTTTGGGCAGTGTCGCAAAAAGATCGTTGGCCATGACCCGCTATAGGGGGGCAAGAGTCAGCCGCGCAAGCGCCTCCAGTGATGCCAGTCACGGACTCGCCGTTATTGTGGATCAATAATGCACCGAGCACCCCAGCGGCAGGAGTCGAACATGATCGAGTTTTTGGACGACGACATTGTTGAACTCCGTCGGGACGATGGCACGACGTGGGAGCATTATTGGGGTGATCCCCTCGAACGGTTTCCGGCGCTCGATCGTCCCGGTGCGATTGGCGTGCGGATGCGCGGGCAGGGCGGCACAATCTGGCACGGAGTTATCGACGACGACACCCGCATGCGAGCGACGCCGATCCTACGGCTGTCGATGATCGACGTGCAACAGGGCGATGGGATGATCCTCGAAACGCCTGGTGGCAAGGTCGTGATGATTGATGGCGGTGATAACAAGCTGTTCGCCCGCCATGCTGCTGTTCGCTTTCCGGGGAGCAGCGATGCCAATCCGCAGGTCGTTGACGCCATCATCGTGACCCACGGCGATGCTGACCATTTTGAGGGTCTGACCAAAATCCATGAATCGGAGAGCGACACCAGGCTTGCCAAACGCCTGTTCATCGCGCCCAAACGCGTGTTTCATAATGGGCTCGTTAAACGCCCGGATAAACGACCAGATGGCAGTGACCGACCCGATGGTGAAATGTTCGGGGCCAAGGCAGAGCAGGGGCATGTCTCATTCGCCACCGCATTGGTTGCTGATCCACGCGACGTGCCGCGTGCTGAACAAAACGGCAAATTTGTCGACTGGTGCGACGCACTGGATGCGTGGGGCGCGCGGTCACTCGCTGTAAACGGCACCGCTATGGACGTTCGCCGGATCGACCATTTAAGCGGCAACGCCTTCGACTTTCTCGGCACCGAGGGGATCAGCGTCGAAATTCACGGACCCATCACCGAAACGGTCAATGGCCAACCGGCTCTGCGGTTTCTGCGGACGCCGCCAAAGGATGCGGCGTTGATGGTCGGGACAGTGTCCGCCGAAGGAACGGGCAGTATCTCTGCCTCCCACACGATCAACGGTCATTCGATCAACTTCCGGCTGCGCTACGGCAATGTGCGTTTTTTGATGACCGGTGACATGAACCATGAATCGATGGCGCGGATGCGCGCCGCGTTGCCCGATACGGCGCTGCGCTGCGAGATACTAAAGGCACCGCATCACGGGTCTGACGATTTCGAGATGGAGTATCTGCGTGAGGCCGGGCCAGTGGTGTCCTTGATCTCATCAGGCGACGAGAGCCTCTTGAAGGAACATATTCATCCGCGCGCGACCCTGATGGCGGCGCTTGGCCAGGCCTCTCGGACCACCCCTGCGGTGATCTTCAACACTGAACTCGCCGCGTTTTTCGCCTATCGCGGCACCGTAACCAAGGCAGCATCTGGCAGCACAGCAGCGCGCAGCTTTGAGGGTTTTGAGCGATTAAATTACGGGATTATCCATATCCGGACCGACGGCGAGCGGGTGCTTGCCTTTACCCATAGTGGCAAACGCGGGCTGAATGAGGCGTATCGCTTCACCGTATCAACCACCGGTGCCGTCGAATTTGCCAAACGGGCAACGAAGCGATCAGCACCCAAGGCCGCTTGAAGGCGCAGAGCGGGACCTAACGCACCCGCGATCCGCCAAAGGGCGGCGGCGGCGGCGGGCGGCGGGTGCCGCGCGGCAGTTGCGCCTGGAACGCCCGACCGCAATGCTCGACGCAATAGGGGTAGCCCGGGTTCACCTGGACCCCACAAAAGTGGAAATCTGCCTCACCCGGATGCCCCATCGGCCAGCGGCAAATGCGCTCATTCAGGTCGAGCAAGCTGGTCTTGTCGGCAACTTCTATGCTCGGCTTGGCTGGCACACGGCGGCGGGGTGGCGCAGGCGGAATCGGTGCCTGCTGGTCGCCTGGACCCTGGCGGATGAAGCCGCCCGGCCCGATGGACACCATCCGCGGCTCATTCGACGGCGACTTCATTGGCAGACCCGTGCCGTCGGACATCCCAGTGGCGGCGGGCGCAACCGGCGCTACCGGCCGAGCGGTAACCGCCGGACGCTGGGTAGGGGGCGGCGCTGATGCAGGGCTTGACCGCGCTGGTTCGCGCGGCGCGGGCGGCGGCGCTATGCGTGCCGCTGGAGCACGCGCGGCTGGTGCCGCAGTCTCATCATTTGCTTTCACGGGCGACGGGCGTGATTTCAGGCTCAGCCGATGCGCCTTGCCGATCACCGCGTTACGGCTCACGCCGCCGAGTTCTTCGGCGATCTGGCTGGCTGTCAGCCCTTTTTCCCACAATGTGCGGAGCGTCTCGATCCGCTCGTCAGTCCATGACATCTGTTATTCATTCCCTTCTTACCATGCCACTGCCGCCATGGTTGCGCCTTGCGCCGGTGTTGCGAAGCCGATAGGCCAAATGCCTATGCGCAACCAGCCCGAAAATACCAGATCGCTTCATCCCGCACCCAATGGCCCTGTCGTCGCCAGCCTCGTTCGGTTTGAACCGGGGCAGGCGACCATTCAGACCGTCAATTGGGCTGGGATGACTGCCCTTTATATCAAGGAGGTGCGGCGGTTCTTCAAGGTGCAGCTCCAGACAATCTGGGCGCCGGCCATCACAACGCTGCTTTATCTGGTGATTTTCACTGTCGCCCTCGGGCGTTCGGGCCGCGACGTGCTCGGTGTCCCGTTCGCGGACTTCCTCGCGCCGGGCCTGATTGCCATGGCGATGCTGCAGAACAGCTTCGCCAACAGCTCCTTCTCGCTGCTAGTCGGCAAGATTGGCGGGACCATCATTGATTATCTTATGCCGCCGCTGTCCGATCTGGAGTTGCTCGCGGCCCTGGTCGCCGCCTCCGTGACCCGCGCGCTGCTTGTCGGTTTTGCGGTGTGGGTGGTGATGCTGCTCTGGCCAGGCGTGCATATTGGCATTGCGCATCCGTGGGCGGTGGTGGCCTTCGGCATTCTTGGTTCAGCAATGCTGGCATTTCTAGGGGTCATGACGTCGATTTGGGCGGAAAAGTTCGACCATGCCGCCGTAGTCAGCAATTTTGTCGTCGCCCCGCTCGCGTTGCTGTCGGGCACATTCTATTCGGTCGACCGGCTCAGCCCGACATTTGCCGCGATCAGCCATGCCAACCCGTTTTTCTACGCGATCTCAGGCTTTCGCTACGGATTTATCGGCGCGAGCGATTCGCCGCTGGGGCAGGGCGTGGCGGTGCTCCTCGGCGTCAATATCCTGCTCGGCATTGGTTGCTATTTGCTGTTCCGCAGCGGCTGGAAGTTAAAGCCCTAACTATCGGCCCAGTTGCGGATTTTAGTGCCGCAGCCTGTCGCGCAGTCGATAGCTACCAGCGTCGAACTCTTCAAAAATCTCGGTAATTCCGGGATGTCCGACGGGACCGCTATCGGCATCACCCACCAGATTTTGCTGGCTGACATAAGCGACATAGGCCGATTCATCATTCTCCGCGAACAGATGATAGAAGGGCTGATCCTTGTGCGGCCGCATGTCCTCCGGAATCGATTCATACCATTCATCGCTGTTGGCAAAGACCGGGTCGATGTCGAAGATCACCCCGCGAAAGGCGAACATGCGATGGCGCACGACCTCGCCGATCCCGAACTTCGCCGAAACGATCGGCGGGGCGCTGATGGGGTCCGATGGCGTGGAGGGGATGATCGTGCTCACCTCCGATATGTAGGCGGGCATTGCGCGCCTCACAAGGTCGCTGATGACGCTATTCTAATGCTGTCTTGGCAAGTCCCATCGGCTGCGCTATTGGCCCCGCTCTGACCGACGGGGAGCCCATTTGCCTGGTTCCCGACCTCTGCGGAGAGGTGGCTGAGAGGTCGAAAGCACCGCACTCGAAATGCGGCGTGGGCGCGAGCTCACCGTGGGTTCGAATCCCACCCTCTCCGCCATAGAAACTCATGAATATAGAAGGTTGCTGCGTCTTTCTGATGGCGCTTGCGCGACTGCCGCGCGCCAATGAAAAGGGGCGGACCGCTTGCGCGACCCGCCCCCCGGTCAAGCGTTCTGACCGTTTAGAAGTCGAAGCGCACCGCGAACTGGATCGTCCGCCCGCTGATCGAGCGCGCCCGGACAATACCATTGGCTGGAATGCTACCTTCTTCAGCCTCAGTGAACCCTTCAGTATTGAAGATATTATTCGCATTAAGCGACAGCTGCACATTTTCAACCGGACGAACGCTCAGAAACGCATTGATCTGGGTAAAGGCTGGCAGGACCAGGCCTTCATTATCCTGAGCAAAGCTCGCCGATGTTCCGACAAAATTCAGCCCCAAGGAGAACAGGTCCGTCGTATATTGCGGGGTCAGTTGATAGACCAAATTTGCTTGTCGACGCGGACGGTTGCCGACGTTCGCGGGTGAAATCGCATCCCGGGTAATTTCGGCATCGGTATAGGTTGCGCCGCCGGTTACCGACCATGGCCCCGAGCGGATCGCCGCCTCCAATTCAACCCCAGTCGCACGATAGCTGCGGCTGAACACCGTTTGCGTCGTCGCCTGGAAATTCTCTTCCTCGGTATTGGCCCGGAACACGGTGGCGAACAGCTGCACGCCGCCCGACCGGTATTTCACACCGGCTTCCGACTGCGTGGTAAAGTCGATGGCCACCGCAGTGTTCCGCAACGCGCCCGTCGCATTGTTGATATTGTCGGAGTTGAACGTGATCCGGTCGGCATTGGCCCGGCCGCCACGGCTGTGCCGAGCGAACAATGCCAAACTGTCATTCACCCGGTAATTCGCGCCGACCGAATAGCTGGTATAATTATAGTCATAGTCGACGATTGCTCGGGTTCCGGCAATCCGACCGGTGGTCTGCTCAGCGCGCGAAATTGAGCCGTTGCCGTTAATGTCGAATGGAGCAGCAGCGATGCCGTTGCCCAGATCGGTGCCAAACAGCGAGCCTGACGCATTGCCAAAGTCAAAGCGCAGCGACCCGTCGAGCGTCAACGCGCCAGCATCGAACGACAGCGCCACAAAGGGTGCAGTCGTATCGTAATTCAGGCGATAAGCGCGGCGGCAGCAATTGCCGAAGAAGGACGCGCTATAGGCCACGGTGCCACCATCAGTGAGCGGCACGCCGGTTGAGCTGACCGCGTCGATCAGCGCCGCATTGCCGCCTCCGCGCACTTCCAGCAGGTGTGACGTCCACAGCCAGTCGGTGTTGATGTCCTGTGACGATTTATACAGGCCAGCAGTCGCATTCAGTGTGCCGCCACCCATCGCAAACTCGCCGTTCAGGCGCAGATCGTTGGTGATGTTATTGAGGCTGTTGAGCCGGGTGTTGAACAGCACGACCTGCGCGATCAGGGTGTTTGCCGGCACCGCTTGACCAGCGTTGGCACCGTTGAAAAAGCGCAATGTGGTGCCTGCGCCAAATCCGCTGGCAATTGCCGGGGCAAGGGCAACTGACCCCGGGAACGGCGACACGAACGAGCCCGAAATATCGGCATAGCGCATCCGGTTGGTCAGCGTGATATTGTCCGACAGCTCAAATTCAGCTTCGACGCCAAAGGCGGCAACAATCGGGTGCATCCCTTCACGGACATCATAATTCTGCGGGATATTCTGCGCATTCAGTGACCGGGCGGTCAGGAAATTGCGCGAATGCAGACTGTCATTGTTGATGTCGAAATTCGGAACATTCGAATATTCCGGATTGGCGTTGGTGCCGGTGACCTGCACCGGGTTGGGCAGATAACCGGTTGAGCGGTCGTTCAGATACCGACCGGAAATCCGGATGAATCCACCATCAAATTCTTGCGTGATGCTGGCGCGGATCTGACCGCCGCGATTGCCGTCATAGCCAACCGCGCGCGGGCCCTCACCCTGCCGATAAAAGCCGCCGACATGGAAGTAAGTGCTGTCGGACAGTCGCGCGCCATAGGCCGCGTCAACGCGATATTCATCGAAATCGATGCCAGCCGAAAGCTGGACTGCGCCGCCTTCATTGCTGCCCGTCGCGTGGATGATGTTGATGATCCCGCCCGGCGAGTTCGACGCAAAGGTCGAAGCCGAGCCACCACGGATGGATTCAACCCGCGCCACCGTCAGGTCGGTACGGATGAAAATATCAGCGTTACCAAAAGTAATGTCACCAAACTCGAGGACCGGCAGGCCATCCTCATGGATTTGCACAAATTTGGAACCGCCTGATGCAACTGGCAGGCCGCGCACTTGGATGTTGGCATTGCCTTCGCCGCCGGAGGATTCAGAGCGAACGCCAGGGAGGTTGCGGAACAATTCAGCTGCGGAGCGCGGTGACGTCGCCGCGATGTCATCAGCCGACAGCGAACTGACCGACACTGACGTATCGAGCCGGTTGGTCCCGCGGGCAACGCCGGTCACGACGATGTCTGCGCTTTCTTCGTCAGCGGGTGCTTCTGCGTCTTGCGCAAAGGCGGGTGCGGTGAACAGCAAAGCTGTCGCGATAGCTGTAGTGGATACGCCAAACCGGCGAGCAGTGAACGCCATTGCTTCCTCCCAAAAAAAGCATTTTCCCGACAGATTATTCCGTCTTCAACTTAGACTGGCATTTTACACAAACGATTGCAATACGGAAATGCAATCGTTTGATGCTTGCCGTGCGGCATGCGACATTGCTGCAACATTTCCGCCATGTTATCACACTGCATCGATAAACATCGTTTAATATCAATGACATAATAGTCAGCATAAGCGCTGACCACCAGCACTGGCCGTGGTCGTCAAATCGCTGACGTGGCGCCTGCACCAGTATCGGGGCCGCTATCGGTAATGCGACTCGACTCGCCATCCAATATCAGCTGAAAACGCGGGGCGGGAACGCCAGCAAAATGGGCGCGGCGCCAACACGGATCATCAACTGGCTGTGTGGCATCATCGCCGAGCAGGTCGGCAAAGCCATGAACCACGAGGTCGGCCGTCACCCACCAGCTATACGCCTGATAGGGTGCATTACCAGGGTTCGCGGCGACCAATCCCGAGCCATTAAGCGGGCAATATGGCCCGCTCAGCGTGTCGGCGACCATCCCATAAAGGCCGTTGGGGCCTGCGGGCACGCCGGGGGCGAACATTTTCGTCTGCGTGGAAAAGAACAAATAATAGCGGCCCGCATGGGCGACGATATGCGGTCGCTCCAGCTCATTATTGACGCCATCCATCGACACCAGCGGTGGCAGTAATCGCCATGGCGCCGCGCTGTCGCCAGTCGCTTCGGCGATGCCGACTGCGCCATTCCACGGACTCGTGGCGTCTTTCAACGACGCCGTGACGATCAGGTAATCGAGGCCGTTGACGGGATCCCGGAAAAAGGCCGGGTCACGAAACCCTTTGATAAACCCCGGCACACCCATATCGGGCAGCACGCGGACATATTGGAGATCATCGGCGACGACCGATTCTATTGCTGCGCTCCAATCGACGACCTCGACCGCGCCATCATCGCCGACGCACACGGTGCCCGTGGTCTGGAACAAGCGCTGCGCCCAGCTGCTGCGATCATCGCCGCGATGGCCCGCCGCCGTGAAATATAGCGTCAACCGGTGCGTGGTTGGATCGTAAACCGTCGAGCCGGCCCACTCACGGCTGCCAGGATTCATGTCGTCGGGCAGCGCATGGCCGCAGTCGCGCCAGACCCCGTCACGTTCATGCACCAGGCGGATCCGCGCATAGCCATGCCGCAAGTCCGGATCGGCAAGCTGCGCTGACGAGAGGATGAACCATAATGTCCCGCCGCCGATCACCGCAACATGGCCATCATCGAGCTGCGCGGGCCACATGTCCCACAAGTCGAGGTTGGCGATCAACGGCCGCGGCAATGCGGGATCAATGACGGGGATCAGATGTGCTGCCGTTACAGTCAGCGCGCGCAGATGGTCGACGGTCCAGCGCGATGTCTGTGATTCGCGTACCTGCGCGGCTGTTTCACCCTTGGCGTGCACCCGCCTACTCCCCGCAACCTGTGTTCCCGCAAAGGCAGTAGAGCGAGACTGCTTCGGTTACAACAATCGATTGCAAGATGGTAGAGTTCGTTGGTCAGCCAGCCCGATAATGCGCGCCACTCGCGTTACGGAGTCGCGTGGCCGCCTGCTCCGGCGTCAAATCCCGCTGCGCTTCGGCCATCAGTTC
>JANOPV010000211.1:0-2101 GCA_031422035.1 Sphingomonas sp.
GGCCACCCCAACGTCCCGAATGGCCACAGCGCCGACGAAAACCACGTGTCGAGAACGTCTTCGTCACGCCGAAGCCACAAATCGGGCGATGCAGGATTGTTTGGCGAACCGACTAAAGCAATAGTTCGATCAGCGCCGTAGTATTGCTGAGCTAAGGCGATTACGGCTGGCTCATCTTCTGCAACAAACACCTGCTGATCCCTGAAAGAGGCTTCAATGCCGTTTGCAGTCGCATAGATATCGATCTCCGTGGATTCTTCTTGTCCCGGCCCATACCAAGCCGGTATCCTATGCCCCCACCACAATTGCCGCGACACGCACCACGGCTGGATATTCTCTAGCCACTGGAACCACGTCTTTTCCCAGCTCTGCGGCACGACCTTGATCGCGCCCGAACGCACCGCTTCAATCGCCGGACCCGCCAGCGTCTTCGCATCGACATACCATTGGTCTGTCAGCCACGGTTCCACCACCACGCCTGAGCGGTCGCCGAACGGGGTCTGGATCACCCGGTCCTCAACCCGTTCGAGCAGGCCAGCCGCCTCCAACGCCTCAACCACCAACTTGCGCGCGTTGGTCGGTTCGCCTTCGATGCCAAAGCGGTATTGGCCGAGATAGGCGTCGGGGATCAGGCCGTCGCTGGTCTGGACCACCCGCGCATCGCCGTCGAACATGTTGAGCATCTGCGACGCCGCGAAGCCCGCGCGCCGCCCGACTTCGAAATCATTTTGGTCATGCCCCGGTGTGATCTTCACCGCACCGCTGCCCAGTTCCGGGTCGGCATGATCGTCGGTGATGATCGGAATACGCCGCCCGGTGATGGGAAGAATGACGTGCTTGCCGACCACGCTAGCGTAGCGTTCGTCACTGGCATTCACTGCGACTGCCATATCGGCGAGCATCGTTTCTGGCCGCGTCGTCGCAACGACGATATAGTCGCGCCCGTCAGGCAGGGTCACGCCGTCAGCCAGCGGATAGCGGAAGTGCCAGAACTTGCCGTTGATCTCGCGAGTCTCGACCTCAAGGTCACTTATCGCGGTCTTCAGGCCGGGGTCCCAATTGACCAGCCGCTTGTCGCGGTAAATCAACCCTTTGTTATACAGGTCGACGAACACCTTGGTCACTGCCTTGGTGAACTCCGGGCTCATCGTGAACTGTTCGCGGCTCCAGTCCATCGAACAGCCGAGCCGGCGGAGCTGGCCGGTGATCTGCCCGCCGCTCTCCGCCTTCCATTCCCAGACCTTGGCAATGAAATCCTCGCGGCTGTAATTGGTGCGCTTGTCCTGCCGCTCGTTCAATTGCCGCTCGACCACCATTTGGGTCGCGATGCCCGCATGGTCCATGCCGACGACCCACAAGGCATCCTTGCCGCGCAGCCGCTCGTAGCGGATCAGCACATCCTGCAACGCATTGTCGAGCGCATGGCCAATATGCAGCGCGCCGGTGACGTTCGGCGGCGGGTTGACGATGGTATAGGGGGTCGCATCGGGGCGATGTGGGCGGAACAGCGTTCTCCCAGTTTTGGGGTCTATCTCCTCCCAACGCTTGCGCCAACGCGCCTCGATAGTGGCAGGATCAAAGGTTTTGGGAAGTTCGCTCATGGCCGCGGGCTTTGCCAGCGCGGGCGCGGCGGGGCAAGAGTGCGGTTAGGGTGCTGGTGCAGGAGCCACAGCCCGATCCGCAACCCAGGGCAGCACAAATTGCCGATGCTCGGCCCAGCTTTGCCCCACCATCCGGCCACCAATCAGGCAGGCGGCATGCTGATACGGGCCCGCCCCATCGCTGGTCGTGAAGGCGACGCAGCTGCGCCCGCGGTTGCGGCCATAGCGGCCATGGGTGATGGTCGAGGTGTAGAATTCGCCATTTATCGTGCTGTCGGGGTTGATGATGAGGACCATCGGCTGGGTATAGGGTGGGCCATCATCGGCAACGCGCAGATCCACGGTCCAGGCGCCCGCAACATCGGCGCCGCGCGGGGTGCTTGGGGCAGCAGGGCTGGCGGGAGTTGCAGGCGCAGGCCTGATCGGCGCGGGTTGGGCCTGAACGGTTGCGGCGAGGAACAAGGCGACAGTCAGCAACATGGCATGTCCTTTCCTTAGCG
>JANOPV010000212.1:0-3585 GCA_031422035.1 Sphingomonas sp.
ATCATCGCGGGCGAAGATGGCGTGCAGAACAGCATCGGTGTCGGCGAAGACATTCAGCCCGGCGTGCGGCTGGTTGGGGTGTTCTTTGACCATGTGATGATCGAGCGGGCGGGTGCCCGTGAGCTGCTCTATCTCGATCAGGGCGATGGGCCTGCTGGTTCCGCCGCGGCAACGGCCGGAGCAGGGGCATCCTCCGCGCCGCCAGCCGCTCCCGTTGGAGTAACCACGCCGCCGCCCGCCCCGGTTAGCCCGGCCAGCATCCGCGCTGGCATCGGCTTTGCCCCGCGCAATGTCGGTGGCCGGGTGACCGGCATCAGCGTCAACCCGCAGGGCGACGGCAGTGCCTTTGCCGCACTTGGCCTGCGGACGGGCGATGTCGTCCGCGCGGTCAATGGCCGCGCCATCGCCAGCGCCGGAGACATCGCCGCCTTTACCGCCCAGCTCCAGCCCGGCGCTCGCCTCAGCCTAGAGGTTGAGCGCGGCGCTGGCACCGCCCAAGTCGCGGTCCTCATCCCGAACGGAAATCCATGACGCCTCGTTTCCTTTATTGTGCCGCACCCTTTGCCCTCGTCGCGCTCGCCCAACCGGCGTTCGCGCAGCATGTGCTGAACGTCCGTGATGCTGATATTCGCGCGTTTATCGCTGATGCGGCGAGCGTCACTGGCCGCACCTTCGTGGTCGATGGCCGGGTGCAAGGCCGCGTCTCCGTCGTAAGCGAACGCCCACTGAGCCGCGCTGAATATTTTGAGATCGTGCTCTCGACCCTGCGCGCCAACGGCCTGGTCGCCATCCCGCTCCCCAATGGCAGTTACCGCATCCAGCCGGTTGACGGCGCGGCAGCACAGCCAGGGCGGATCGGCAGCCAAGGGGCCACTCGCAACGCGTTCGTCACCGAGGTGGTTCGCCTGCGTCATATCGACGCGGTCGGGGCCATCGAAACGCTGCGCCCATTGGTGAGTGCGCAGGGGTCAGTCACCGCCAACCGCAATGCCAACAGCGTCATCATCGTTGATTTCGCTGACAATGTCCGCCGGGTCCGCACCCTCATCAACAGTATCGACCGCGATGCGACCGCCATCCGGCTCGTCCCGCTGGAAAATGCCGGCGCACGGGAAATCGCCGCCAGCCTGACCCAATTGGGGGCCGGGAGCGCCGAGGGCGGGCGGGGCGCCGTGACAGTGGCGGCCATTGACGGCTCCAACGCCATTGCTCTGCGCGGGGATGCCAGCGCGGTGGAACGCTTTGCCGGCCTCGCGCTGGAGCTTGACCGGCGCGCCGCCTCTGCCGCAGAAATTCGCGTCTATTGGCTGCGGCATGCCAATGCCCAGCGACTGCTCCCCACGCTCCAGCAACTGGTCGGCGGCGGCAGTGACCCGACATTGGCCAGTAACAGCCCGGCGGCATTGAACACGTCTGGCCGCAGCGGTGGCGAAGCCGCTGGCGCTGCTGCTCCCGCCGCGCCGCCCGCACCCGCCAACACCAGCAGCAACGGCAACAGCATCGTAACCCGTGGCCCGGCCATCATCACCCGTTATGAGGGGGCGAACGCCATCATCGTTGCCGGGAACGCCGATACCCAGCGGCTGATCGGTGAGCTGATCCGCCAGCTTGATGTGCGGCGGCAACAGGTGCTGGTCGAAGCGATCATCGTCGAGATCGGCGACAATGCAGCACGGCAATTGGGTGTGCAATTCCTGTTGGGCGGCGAGAATATCCCCTTTGCCGCGACCAACTATTCCAATGTGTCGCCCAATATCCTGACGCTGGGCGCCGCGGCAGCGGGCTATGAACTCTCCCGCCAGACGACGACAATCAACGGCAATATCGTCACCACCACCACCAATAATCCGCTGGGCAACGGGGTCGTGGAAGCGGCGACGCAGCAAATTTTGAGCGCGACGGGCGGTTTTGCCGGGATCGCAGCGGACATTGGCCGCAACGCCATTTTCGGTGCAATCATCAATGCGGTGCGCACCGATACCAACTCCAACCTGCTCGCAGTGCCGCACATGGTGACATTGGATAACAGTCCGGCGCGCTTCCTCGTCGGACAGGATGTCCCGGTAACCACCGGCGAGGCATTGTCCGACAATTTCGACAATGCGTTCCGCACGGTGCAGCGGCGCGAGGTCGGCATTAAGCTGGAGGTGACGCCGCAGATCAATGCCGCAGGGGAGATCACTCTGACTATCCGGCAAGAGGTGTCCAGCGTCGCCGGGCCAGTAACCAACCGCTCCAGCGACCTGATTTTCAACACCCGCTTGTTTGAGACGGTGCTGACCGCGGATGATGGCCAGATCATGGCGATTGGCGGCCTGCTCAACGATGATGAACGCCGCACCATACAAGCTATCCCGCTGCTGTCCGACATCCCGATTATCGGCGAATTGTTCCGCAGCCGGACGCGGGCGCGGACCAACACTAATTTGATGGTGTTCATCCGCCCGACCATCTTGCGCGACCGCGAGGATAATGAGGCGATGACCGCGCGGCGGTATAATTATATCCGCAACGCGCAACTGCTGCGCGATCCCGACGCGGAGCCGGAGATTGACCTGCTCGTGCGCGATTATCTTGGCACGGTGCCGCCGGCGGTCCAGCCCCAACCCGGCGATCAGGTGATCGGTGCGGCGTCGCGCGTTACCGACCAACCGATGGTTGCCGCCCCCGTGCCGCCGAGCGATGCCTATGGCACGCCACCACCGCCAGTTGCACCGGCCCCGATAAGTCCGCAGCCATGAAGATCGAGCGCGGCTTTGCGGCGCTGGCCCCGCCGTCGAGCGATTCTGTGTCGCCGCTGGAACGTCCCGCGGCGACGCTGCCTTATGCGTTTGCGCGAACCCACGGCGTGCTGACTCAGAGCGCGCCCGATGGCGGGTTGTCCGTCGCCCTGCGCGCGGGCGCGGACCCGCTCATCCTCGTCGAGGTGCGCCGCCATCTGGTGCAGACATTTACGGTCGAACAGGTCAGCGATGCCCGCTTCGACGAACTGCTCGCACAGCATTACACCTATGCCACCGGCGCGGGCGATGTCGCGGGCGCGCTGGCTGTGGGCAATGACAGCCTCGATATTCTCGCCACGGGCCTGCCCACTGCCGACGACCTGCTCGACAGCGCCGATGACGCCCCCGCCATCCGCCTGATTAACGGCATCATCGCCGATGCCGCCAGACAAGGCGTAAGCGACATCCACATCGAACCCTATGAAAGCGCGCTGGTTATCCGGATGCGGATCGATGGGGTGCTGCGCGAAGTGCTGCGCATGCCACCACATGTCGCCCCGGTGGTGGTCAGCCGGATCAAGGTGATGGGCCGGCTCGATATTGCTGAGCGCCGGGTGCCGCAAGATGGGCGCGTCGGCCTGACCCTGGGCGGCAAGGCGCTCGATGTGCGCGTTTCCACCCTGCCCAGCCGGGCGGGTGAGCGCGTGGTATTGCGCCTGCTCGATACCGACAATGCCGGGATTGATTTTGATGCGCTCGGGCTGAGCGGACAGGCGGATGCCGCGATGCGTGCGGCGCTGGCGCAACCCAATGGTATCATTCTCGTCACGGGGCCGACGGGATCGGGCAAGACGACCACGCT
>JANOPV010000213.1:0-2250 GCA_031422035.1 Sphingomonas sp.
GGAAGCAGGCCAGTGTCCCGGCTCGGAAGACCGGCGATGCAATGTCCGCCGACAGCACCATCCGCCAGTTCATGACCTGCACCAGAGTCAACCAGCCTAAGTGGATGACGGTGGCCACCGTGCCAAGCGCGGGAAGCATATTCGGATCAACGACTTTCACCAGCACCGTCGCACAAATGACGAGAGCACTGAGGGGCAAAACGATGGCCCGGCCCTGCCGCTCTGACTCGGTCCAGCTCGCCACTGCCTGCCAGATCAGCAGCTGTGTAAAGACCCCCAATATCCGGTCATAATCATTCAGCTGGAACCCCAGCCACGCCGGGCTGACCTCCAGCTCGATAACCAATTGCAGCGTGAACGCCGCGATCAGCAGCATATATTTGGACGGCTTGCGCGAAAAGAAAATCAGCAGCAGCGACATGGCGATGGCGAACCACGCCGCCGCCGGAATCGCCGATTGCATCACCCGACCCCACCAGAGCTGGGCCGCGAACACCGGGCGCAGCGCGAGTTCAGGTCCGGCATAAACGGGCCCCAGCGCCGCTGGTGCTGAGCCAAGCGGCTGCATAATCGCAATCTGCGCATCGCCCGGCACTTGCGCTGTCAGCAATTGCAGATTGCGGGTCAGCCGCGCGTCAATGTGACTGGTCGGTGCAGTGGCGGGACCGCGATTGACCGACATAACCGGCGCTCCGCCCGCATGCGGCAGATAGATTAGCGCAGGCCCCGGCCCTTCAGCGTTCAGGTCATGGCTGATAGCCGCGTCATCGCCGTTGCCGATCCGGTAGTCCGCGATTCCCGAAAAATCAGGCGTGGCGAGCAGGCAGATCGCTGCCGTGACCGCCGCGATCAGCGCGACGATTACCGCAAACAGACCCCACATCCTTGGCTTTGATGCGTTTATTGTCCCCACATGGCCGTTGTGGCGAGCCTTTGGGTTCCTAACAACCGATTTCAGCAGCGCGGCGAACATGACGCCAAATCGAGCGCCACTCCCCCGCCTATCCCCAGAACTCGGGATGGTGGCGCACCCGCGCCCACCGCATTGATGCGCCCGTCAGCGATGACCGGGGGGACCTTTTCACAAGGTCGCAGATGAAAGTCCCTTTTTGCAGTTGAACCAAAATCAAAGGGAATGACCACATGAAATTCTGGAAACTGGCGCTCGCCGCCACCACCGCGCTCAGCGTAGCGCAGCCCGCGCTCGCACAGACCGCCAGCCCGACCGGGCCATGGGCTCCTCAAGGGGCCATTACTGGCACCCCGGCCACACCGACGATGAACCCCAACTGGTCAGCCATGCGGATCACCGGGCCGAGCTGCAACACTGCCAACACGCTCGTCGCGCTGACGCCTAGCTACCATAATTCCCAGATACCCGGAATGAACGGCTTCGATGGCCAAATCGCGGGTGACCAGCCCATCGCCGCCCGAAATTTCGGTGCAGCGACCACAGTAGACGCTTTCGACATCCCCGCAGGCGCACTGCTGATGCACCCGGGTCCGGCTGATGAATGTTCCGTGCTAAGACTGACGATTCCGGCCGGCGGCTCAGGTACATATCTCGTGTCTGCGGCATTTGAAGGAGCTTATGACAATGATGGGGTTGCCCCCGGCGATGGCGTACGCGGCATGGTGTTGCGCAACGGGGTCCAGATCGGCAACACGGTCGACACCGCCCGTGGCCGCGGCACCATCAATCAGGACAGTGTTTCGTTGTGTCCTGGCGAAACCGTCGACTTCGCCGTCCACATGATTGGCAATTATGGCTATGATTCAACGCTAGTCACCGGCGCAGTAACCCGCGTCGGGGCAGTCGTGGGCCGTACCTGCTCAATACCGCCCGGTGGCGGTGGCGGCGGAACCGGCTTCACCAACGAGACCGTCGGCCCCGGCGTCAACCTCGGCACCGGCCTCGTCACCCCGCTCGGCGATCCTATCGACATGACTGGCACACCCAACCGCCCGCGCTCGACCTGTTGCGCACCATGGGCCGGCGCAGACATCCTGCCCGCACTGGTGCCGACCTTTCCGACCGGCGCGACCGGGCCCTACACGATGAGCTTCACCCCATCGACGGCACTGAATGCGCAGATGAGCGCCTACCTGAACTACCTCCACGCCATGAACCCCAATGTCACCACGCTGACGATGAGCTGGCAAGCTGCGAACCTAGGCACAGGGGCTACTGCCGCGACATCGGGCACGATGATCGGCGGCGCGCAAAATGTGACCTGGCAATGGACCAAC
>JANOPV010000214.1:0-3545 GCA_031422035.1 Sphingomonas sp.
GCGCCAGATACAGCGGGCGTTAAGGCGGACATGGCCAAAAGCCGCGCATCTGGGGAGCACATCATGACTGAACAGCGCCGATCATCAACGTCACGCCGTTGGCCGCTCTTAATCGGTGTCGCCGCGCTGGTCGCTGGTGCCGGCGCGGCGGGCTGGTGGTGGGGCGCGAATAGTGAGCCGCAAATGGCCGCTGTCGAACCCACTGCTGCCGCGCCAGTGGTGGAGGTCGCGGCACAACGGCCCGCCGATGTCTTCCTGTCCGAGGGCGTAACCCTGCGCGTATCCGCGAACGCAGATGTGCGCGATTGGCCGTCGGCTACTGCGGGCAGTATCATACGCACTTTTGCTGCGGCCGCGCCGGTCACGGGCCGCTGGGTGCAGGGCGCAGATGGCACCTCACGCTGGCTCAGGCTGCTTGACGGGGGCTATGTTGCGGCGGCGTCGCTGGCGACACCGGCACCGACACCGGTTACAATGTCCGGGCCGCCGATCCGGATCAACATCTCAAACCAGAACTGCCGATGGGGCGCCGATCTCCGTCCCTATTTTGACCGCTCCATCGCCGCGCGTGAGGCGCAGGCAGCGGCCAGCCCTGACGGCATTTCGCCCGAGGACGCGTCGAGCTTTATCAGCGTGCCGAACCGCAGCTGGCACGGACTGACAGTCACAGCGGTGGCGATCCACTGGGAATCGTCGTCGGTATATTTCCGGGAATCGGTGGCAGAAGTCCGCCGCGTGCTGCGCGCCAACGGCATCGAGGTCAGTGATCTTGGCGAAATGCCGATCCGCAGCGAAGAGGCGGTCGAAGGACAGAGCCTCGACCCGACTAATCGGGAAGATCGCCGCTATGGCGCATCGAGCATCACCTGCGGGGTCTGATGCCTGGTCGATGTCGGCAACCGATTCTGGCCGCTTGCATGGCGCGCAATCGCCGCTAGTTTCCGGCGCAATCCTTTACCTGCTTGCGCCGGAGATGCTGTGTTATGTCACGTCTTATCTATGGGTTCGCCATCGCGGTGGCGGCCGTCATGACGACCACGGGCATCGCCGCCGTCGCCACCCCAAACATTGCGACAACCGCCGATAGCGGCGCGGGTGTGGCCACCCGCTTCGTCTATCCTGAAACCCGCCGCACCGACCTGACCGAAACGCTCTTCGGGGTCAGCGTTGCCGATCCCTATCGCTGGCTGGAGGATGATGTCCGCGCCAATCCGGAGGTGGCGGCCTGGGTGACGGAGCAGAACCGGGTCACCGACGCCTATCTGGCGACGTTGCCGGGGCGGGACTGGTTCCGCCAACGCATAACCGAGTTATATCGTTACGAACGGTTCGGGGTGCCGGAGGCCCGCGGCAACCGCTATTTCTACACGCGTAATTCGGGGCAACAGAACCAGTCGGCGCTCTACGTCCGTGATGGGCTCGCCGGCGCGGGCCGCGTCCTGCTCGATCCCAATACATGGGCGGCGGATGGCGCGACCGCGCTTGCCGAATGGGTGCCGAGCGATGATGGCGCACGTTTATTGTATAGCGTCCAGGATGGCGGCACCGACTGGCGTATCGTCCGCGTGCTCGATGTGGCGACGGGCCAGACGCTGAGCGACGAACTGCGCTGGATCAAATTTTCGAGCTTCACCTGGGCGCCCGATGGCTCAGGCTTTTGGTATTCGCGGTTCCCAGCGCCAGCGGATGGCCAGACCTTTCAGTCGGTCAACACCAACCAGGCGCTGTATTTCCACCGCATCGGCACTCCGCAGAGCGACGATAGCCTGGTCTATGCGACGCCGGGTCGGCCGCAGCTGGGCCATGATGCCGAACTGACTGATGATGGCCGCTACCTAGTTATCACCACCACCGAAAGCACCGATGATCGGTATGAGATCAGCGTGCTGGATACCCGCTTGCGTGGCGGGCGGCCGCGCGTGCTGTTCGCGGGGCTGGAGAATAAATGGGAGCTGGTCGGTAGCGATGGCAGCCGGTTGATCTTCCTGACCGACAAGGATGCCCCGCGCGGACGGGTGGTGACAGTAGATCTGCGCGAGCGGACTGGGCGCTTGACCGAGCTGGTGCCGCAACGCGACGCGACGCTGGCCCGTGCCCGGCGGATTGGCAACCGCATCATCCTGTCGTTCCTCGGCGATGCGCGCAGCCAGGCGGAGATGATCACCCTCGACGGTCGCCCGGCGGGACAGATTTCGCTGGGCAGCATCGGCACTGCGGGTGGTTTTGACGGTAGTGCGGAGTCGAGTGAGACATTCTACGCCTTCACCAGCTTTGCGACGCCGACGACCATCTACCGGCTCGACACCGCGACCGGCCAAACGACGATCTTCGCGCGGCCACAGGTCAGCTTCAACCCTGACGATTATAGTGTCGAACAGCGTTTCTACACCTCGCGCGATGGCACAAGGGTGCCGATGTTCGTGGTAATGAAACGCGGGCTCGACCGGACTGGCGGTTCGCCGACCATTCTTTACGGCTATGGCGGTTTTGCCCTGCCGCAGACCCCGGGGTTCAGCCCGGCACGACTGGCGTGGCTCGATGCGGGCGGCGTCTTTGCGGTCGCCAATCTGCGCGGCGGCAGTGAATATGGCAATGCCTGGCACGAAGCTGGCCGCCGCCTCAACAAACAAAATGTGTTCGATGATTTCATCGCAGCGGGCGAATATCTGATTGCTGAGGGAATCACCGGACGCGAGGAACTGGCCATTGAAGGGCGATCCAATGGTGGGTTGCTCGTCGGTGCGGTCGTCAACCAGCGGCCTGATCTGTTCGCCGCCGCGCTGCCAGGTGTCGGGGTGATGGACATGCTGCGGTTCAACCGCTTCACCGCCGGGCGCTACTGGGTCGATGATTATGGCTATCCGGACCGCGAACCGGATTTCCGCAATCTCTATGCCTATTCGCCCTATCATAATGTCCGCGGCGGGCGGGATTATCCGGCGATATTGGTGACAACGGCGGATACGGACGACCGCGTGGTGCCGGGGCATAGCTTTAAATATGCCGCCGCGCTCCAGGCCGCCAATATCGGCAATCGCCCGCATTTGATCCGCATTGAAACGCGGGCCGGGCACGGATCCGGCCGTCCAGTGGATAAGATCGTCGCCGAATTTGCCGACATGTACAGCTTCGTTGCCCGCCATACCGGGTTGATCACGCCGAGCGCGCGGTGAGCGACCCGACGCTGACGGAGCTGCTCGCCGCTCCCTTTGGCGATTATGCTGCCATCATCCGCGGCTGGGCCGATGTGCGCGGCGACGCCCCGGCGCTGAGCGATGATGATGGCACCCTGAGCTGGGCACAGCTTGGTGAGCAGATCGACCGGATTGCGGCGGCGCTGCAACGCGATGGGCTGGAGCCGGGGCAGGCGGTGGCCGTCCTCGGCACCACCAGCGTCGCCTATGCGCTCGCGTACCTCGGCACGCTGCACGCCGGGGGCTGTCCCGCGCCGCTGACGACCAGCGCAACGCCAGCGCAACTGGCGGCGATGATTGCGGACTCAGGGGCGCTGCATCTGTTCCTGGATGTGGCAAAAGCGGATGACC
>JANOPV010000215.1:0-10655 GCA_031422035.1 Sphingomonas sp.
CCGGGCATCTGCGGCGCGGATCAGCGGGACCTCTACCGCCATTCCGCGCACGGCTGGCACCACTGCAGGCGTGAACAGCGGCGCGTGAGCAAGGCCGCAGCGGTCACGCATTTCGGGCAAATGCTTGTGGTCGAGCGACAGCGCATAGCCGCGCCAGGCGAGGTCGGGTTCCGCCGCAAACCGCGCGATCATCGCTTTGCCGCCACCGGAATAGCCGGACACGGCGTTGCAGCTGTAATGGCCATCGGCGGGCAACAGGCCGCGCGCCACCAGCGGCGCGACCAGCGCGATAAAGCCAGTGGAATAGCAGCCGGGGTTGCTGACGTGGTTGGCTGCGGCGATTGCGTCCCGCTGCCCCGCGCACATTTCTGCAAAACCATAGGTCCAGCCTAGCGTGACCCGGTGCGCGCTCGATGCGTCGATGATTCGGGCGTTGGTGCCTTCGGCCAGCACCACTGCTTCGCGCGCGGCATCATCTGGCAAACATAATATGGCGAAATCAGCATCGCCAAAGGCTTCGCGGCGGGCGTCAGCGGATTTGCGCCGCGCTTCGTCGAGGACGATCAGCGACAGCTCGCTGCGCCCCGCCAGCCGCTCGGCAATGTCGAGGCCGGTGGTGCCCGCTGCCCCGTCGATAAACACGGAAATGGTCATCGCCGCCTCAGGTCTTTGGTGCGGCGAGGTCCGCGTCGCGGATATAGCCGACGCGGTGCCCGTCAACGACATAGCCCCACGCCCAGTCGCCGGTCTGGTCTAGCAGGGCGAAAGCGGCGTTGGCGGGCAAAGTGGCGAGGATGTCGGCAGCTTCGCTGTTCGATGCGAGCAACGGTGTTGCGACTAGCGTCACGGTTAACGCGGCCTGGGCATAATGCGGTGCGAAATGGGCGTGGGCTTCTGCCACATCGGCAAGGTCGGGACGGATCGCCTGGGTGAGCGGGTCATAGGTTTGCGACCGCCCATCCAGTCGAAACCGGATGATGTCGCCGTCCCTACCTGCCCAGCCGCTGCCCAAAATCACTGCCCCTGTTGCGAAAGCCCAGTTACCGGACGCTGTTATCGCTTATTTCCGCCGATAGCGGAGCAGCAAGGGTGGGACAAGGGCGCGCAAGTGCCGCTTGTCCGGCGCTTGATGGCGGAAAAAGTGGTGCACCCGACGGGATTCGAACCCATGGCCCCCAGATTAGGAATCTGATGCTCTATCCTGCTGAGCTACGGGTGCACGCCGACGATCGGCAACATTGTCTTACCGCGCGGATCCCCGCCCCGTCAATTTTGCGCCGTCAATTTTGCAGTTCGGGCGGGATGATCGGCACCAGCAGGGGCATGATCGACACGCCCTCTTCGACGAGCGCCTCGGCCTCCTCACGCGTGGCCTGACCGTGGATCAGCGCCTCGTCCTCGACCCCGTCATGCATGGCCCGCGCACGGTCGGCGAAACTGCGGCCGACCCAGGTCGAGTGCGACAACGCCTCCGCTTGCGCCGCAGCGACTGCTGCCGCCATCGCGGCGATTTGGGGTGGCAGGGTCGCTCCGCTCGAGATCATTGGCGCAGCAGCTGGCGACATGGCAGCTTCAGGGGTGCGGACGTCGGTGGGGCTGTGCAGTGCGCTGCGATTGCCTTTGCGCGCAATATTGGGCGCCATCACCGCTTTGGTCACACCGGTATCACCGCAGGTGGGGCAGGGGATTAGCGCGGCTTCGGCCTGCGCCGCAAAATCGCTGCTCGACCGGAACCAGCCTTCAAAGACATGGCCTGAGGAACAGCGCAGATCAAAGGCGATCATGATGCGAGCAACGGTTCCAGCCCACCCGACCGGTCAAGCGTCAGCAGGTCGTCGCAGCCGCCAATATGGTGATCGTCGATAAATATCTGGGGCACGCTGCTCGGCCCGCCGGTCCGCGTGACCATAGCGGTGCGGAGATCGGCATCGCTGCCGACATCATATTCCGCAAATTCTGCACCGCGTTCGCGCAACAGATTTTTGGCGCGCGCGCAATATCCGCACCAGTCGCGGGTGTAGATTTCGACCTTGGCCATGCCTAATCTCCTGCATCGGCGCTCATTGCCGCGCCCACCCCATATCGGAAGCTGCGTCGGCGCTGTCAATCAGCGCCCATTCCGCCTCCGCCTCTGGCAACACCCGCGCGAAGACCAACAGCTCCACCCGCGCCGCGCCAGCCTTGCGCAGGGCGCGAGTACAGGCATCGGCAGTGGCACCGCTGGTCAGCACGTCATCGATCAGCAGGATGTTGGCGCCCTTGATCGCGGTTATGTGGCGGGGATTGATGGCGAAAGCTCCGCGCACCGTCGCTGCCCGATCCTTGCGGCCGAGCCCGCGTAACGGCGGCGTCCGCTTTGTCCGCAACAGACCATCGGGCAGCAGCCGGTGGTCGGAACCGCGCGCCAGCCAGCGGGCAATCTCCACCGACTGGTTGAACCCGCGCTGCCACAGCCGCCAGCGGTGCAGCGGCACCGGCACCAGCAGCCAGATGGGATGGCCTTCATCGCCGTCGTCGAGGCTAGCCACATCCGTATCACGCCACGGCAATCGCGGTGCCATCAGCCGCGCCGCCAACCGTGCCAACGCCACCCGCCGCCCATATTTGAGCCGCAACACGACCGCGCGTGACAGCGGCCCATAGGCGAGCGCCGCCCGCCCGCGATCCCACGCCGGCGGATCGGCGATGCACGATCCGCACAGCGCACCGTCACCCTGCGCTTGCGGGAAAGGGCGGTCACAGCGGGCGCACGCAGGCGGCCCCAGAAAGTGCAGCCCGCTCCAGCATGTCGTGCAAAATCCGGCCCCGGCGCCAGTGATGACCCCGCACCCGGCGCAGCGCGGCGGCAGCACCCAATCGAGCACCGCCATCCTCGTGGCCCGCGCATGGCCGATCAATCTGTCGAACACATCCCCCATCGTCCGTCTTGTGGCGCGCGGCCGGGGCGGGCACAAGCGCCGAGCATGACCCAGTCCTCCGACCTGCCACTCGACCAGCAAGCCGACCTGTTCAATCGCCAACGACGGATTGCCCGGCGCGCGGCGGCGCGCGGCGACGATTTTATCGGCAAGACGATGGTGGACGGCTTGCTTGACCGGCTGTCCCTTGTCCGCCGGGAATTCACCCGCGTGCTTCTGATCGGTGCGCGCGATGTCGGCCTGATGACGACACTGACCGCGCGCGGGATGCGGGTCGATGTTACCGAACCGATGATTGGTGGCACCGGCCTTGATGCCGAAACCGACCAGTTAGACGTCGAACCCGGCAGCTATGACCTCATCCTGTGGCCCGGCGGGTTGGAGAGTATCAACGACGTGCCGGGTGCGCTGCTCCGTGCACGGCTGGCCCTGCGGCCTGATGGGTTGATGCTTGGCGCGTGCCTCGGTGATGGTAGCCTGCCGATGTTACGGGCGGCCTTGCGGGCGGGTGCGGTGGCGTCCGGTCGTCCCGCGGCGGCGCGAATGATGCCGCAACTCGCCGTCGCGGCGCTGGGCGACTTGATGCAGCGGGCCGGTTTCGCACTGCCGGTTGTCGATGTGGATGTGTTGGTGCTGCGTTATCAGGCACTATCCGGCTTGGTTCGCGATATGCGCGGCGGTGCGACAACGGCGCTGCTGGCCGGGCCGGTGCCGCCACTGACCCGGCACGAATGGGCGGCGACTGCTGCCGCCTTTGCCGATGCTAGTGCGGATGGCGGCATCGTAGAAACCTTGCGAATCATCCATATGTCGGGATGGGCGCCCGATCCATCGCAGCCCAAACCCGCCCGCAGGGGCAGCGGCACGACATCCTTGGCAGCGGCGCTCCGTCAGTCGGGGATTGCATCCGACAGCTGAGCCACGAGCGTTGCAACCAGCGGCACATCAGCCGGGGGCATGGGCAGGGTGGCGATGTCGTTGGGGACTAGCCACGCAATCGTCGCGCCGTCCTGTGCCGCCGGTTCGCCGTGCCAATCCCGGCAGAGCAACAGCGCGAGCATCAATTCACCGCCCAGATGCGGCACAAGCGACCAGCCGCACGGGCTAAACGCCCCAGGATCAACGGCTATCCCGAGCTCCTCATTCAGCTCTCGCGCCAGGCAAGCCGACAATGTTTCACCCGCCTCATGCTTGCCACCGGGGAATTCCCACAGGCCACCATGCTGGCTGTGGTCCGGGCGTTGTTGCATCAGGACACGGCCATCACCGCGCACTAAAGCTGCGGCGGCGACGATAATAAGCGGATCATTGGTGTTTTTGGGGTGCGGCATAGACGCTTTGTTAACCGCAACCGGCGCAAAAGCCATGGTAGGAACAACCCGTATGGCTGGGGCTAGAGACCATGCTTGACTTGCTGATACGGCTGAAGACCGCTGACCACGGTGCAACAGCCATCGAATACGGACTTATCGTGTCGTTGATCTTTCTTGCCTCAGCAGGGGCGATGGAGGCTTTTGGCTCCGGGGTCACCGCCATGTGGAACGATATTTCGACTAACGTCCTCTAACGGGCATCTGCACAATGGGTCATTCGGCACAGGCCGGCTTGCCAGTAGGTGAGCCGGGCTTTGTTGTGTTTGGCGCATGCGGACTGCAAATTTCGACAGTTCGACACCGTTCGGTTCGCGGGCCTGTCCCGATCAGGGAATGACCACCGAATTTTGGTCCGGACATTAAGACTTTGCCAACCTTTCGCCGGTAATTCTGATTGGGTCGAGACGAGGCAACTCGGTCGACCGGGTAAAATGTGAGGCTCGAAACCAGGAGACTGATTATGTTCAAGAAGCTGTTCAAGAATAACAAGGGTGCAACCGCCATCGAGTATGGCCTGATTGCAGCTCTCATTGCCGTTGCAGGCATCACTGCTTTTGAAGCAGTCGGTACCGGCATCCAGGGCACTTTCAACGACGCAGCCGGCAAGCTCTAAGCTTGACGAACGTCGGGCGGCCCTAGCGGTTGCCGTATCATTGAATTGGGGCGGAGGTTCAACCTCCGCCCCTTTTCCGTTGTGCAACAGCACCGTTGGCGGCGGTTACCTGTCTAATTATTCGCGTAAATGATGATCTTGACCCGCTGCCCCGGTGTCAGCTGGCTGTTGGCGGTCATGCCATTGAGCACCAGAAACCGATCCAGCTGATAATCGCGATAGGCCATGCGGCCCGCCAGCGATTGCACGGTATCGCCGCGCCGCACTGCCACGACATCCAACTGGCGCGGGCGGATGGCCGCCGCTTCGCCAGATGTCAGGCGTCGAACGCTGTTAAACATGCCATCAAATATCGCCGCTGGCTGGGCTTGCGCCCCGGCTTGGGTGAGCGTGATGAAATGATAGGCCCGGTCACGCGCAAATTCATAAGCGAACACGGTAACATCGACCTGCCCCTGCTGGGTATTGGCCCGCGTCGACGCAAAGGCGGCAGCTATGCCATTCACCGTCGTCCGCCGCACATTCACCTCAGGCAGTTGTGCCGCTTGACCGTTGCGGTTGCCGCTGGCCGCTAATGTCTGAAACGCCGCGCGAACATAGGCGTCAAGATCGCCGCTATACGCCGCCGTCGTAAACTGCGCCTGGCCGGTCTGGCCGGTGATGGCCACCGAACTGGTGCCATTCTGCATGCCAAACCCCTGCGGCACGCTGAACATCAGGCGCAAATCGGGGTGCTGAAAGGTCTGGCCCTCAACCACGCCCTGCCGGGGGTCGTCACCATATAGCACATTGTCGACCGCGGTCAGAAACTGGTCGCGATTGATCCGGCCGCCGGTGCCCACCTGTCGCGCTTGTGCTTGCGCCCGGCTGATTCGCTCGGGCGGGTTGGGGTGAGTGCTCGCCCAGGCCGGCACCGAGCGCGCATCGCGGCCAGAAACCCGCGCTTCGAGCGCCGTTTGCGCCGACAGGCTGGCGAGCATGGTTGAAAGCGCCATTGGATCGTAGCCCGCGCCGCGCAGATAGCGGATGCCATTGTCGTCAGCCTCGGTTTCCTGGCTGCGGGAAAATCCCAGCGTATAGAGTTGCGCGGCGCGCATGGCATTATTTTGGAGAAGGCCGCCAAGCGCTCCGAGCAAGCCGCCATTGTCGCCAATCGCGCCCCCCAGCACCGTCGCTAGCAGGCCACCTAGCCCCGCACGGGTTGAGCGTTGTTGTCGCTGGCGTGCGTGGCGCAGCGCGGTGTGGACATATTCATGGCCAAGCACGCCCGCCAGTTCAGCTTCATTGTTCATCAAGGCCATGAGCTGACGGGTGACGTATACATAGCCGCCTGGGACCGCGAAGGCATTGTTAACAGGAGAGTTTAACAGCGTGACCGTATAATCATCACGGGCGGTCGACAGGCCGGTCTGGACCGCTATATTCTGGCCAACCGTGCGCAAATAATTGGCTTGCGGCCCGGTATAGGCATCGCCGAATTCCGCCATGATCTGCTGGTGCGCCTCGGCACCTTGTTGCCGTTCGGCGGCGCTAAACGGCTGCACAGCGGTTCGTGATTGCGCCATCGCACCACCGGTTGTGGCAATCGCCGCGGTGGCCAGCATTGCGGCGATCATGCGCTGTCCCGCCATCCGGGATTTTATCATCGGCTGCATCATCATTCCCTCCTGCTGCCTGTTATCCGAAGACAATGCCCGGCATTGCCAGATGTTCCAAGCACTTCGATGCGGTGATGATCGGCGGTTACCCTAAGCAGTTACGCGCGGCCGATGGCCAGGAACTTTTCCTCACGCACCAGCCGCCGCTGATCGGCGGGCATGGAGCCGAGATCATTGAGATTACGCACAATGGCATCGCGCAACATCGACACCGCGGCACCTGGGTCGCGATGCGCTCCGCCAACCGGTTCGGGGATGATTTCGTCGATTACTTTCAGCGCCAGTAAGTCCTGCGCCGTTACCCGCATCGCGGTTGCGGCATCGCTCGCTTTGTCGGCTGTCCGCCACAGAATGGAGGCGCAGCCCTCAGGAGAAATGACTGCATAAACAGCATGTTCCAGCATCAGAACGCGGTCAGCTGCGGCCAGCGCAATCGCCCCGCCAGACCCGCCTTCGCCAACCACAGCGGCAATCATCGGCACGCCTAGCGCCAGACATTGCTCGGTCGACCGGGCAATCGCCTCGGCCTGTCCGCGCTCTTCAGCTTCAATGCCGGGAAAGGCACCGGAGGTGTCGACCAGCGTCAGCACGGGGATGCCAAAGCGGTCCGCCAGCTGCATCAGGCGGATGGCTTTGCGATACCCCTCCGGCTTGCCCATGCCAAAATTATGGCGGATGCGGGTTGCGGTGTCGTGGCCCTTTTCATGGCCGATCACCATCACCCGCTGCCCGTCGATCCGGCCCAGACCACCCAAAATTGCTTGATCATCAGCGAACCCGCGATCCCCCGCCAGCGGCATGAAGTCATCGACCATCGCGGCGACGATTTGCTTGAAATGCGGGCGATCAGGATGGCGCGCGACTTGGGTTTTCTGCCACGGCGTCAGGGTGCGATACAGGTCGCGGAGCTGGCCCGCCGCCTTGCTTTCCAGCTTGTCGAGCTCAGGGCCGACATCAACGACATCGTCCCCCTCTGCGGTCGCGCGCAGGGCGGCGATCTGCTTGTTCAGCTCGGCGAGCGATTTTTCAAATTCTAAATAGGTCTGCATCAGGGGATGGCGTTAAGCTGCGCCGTCGCCAGCGTCAATCGAACCAGGGCGTTGGGCCCGGGCCAGTGGGTGCCGCGCATTAACGATTGCAACCAGGCGCCGACTGTCAACATGGGTATAGATTTCGGTGGTGGCGATGTCGGCATGACCCAGCAGCGTCTGGAGCGCGCGCAAATCTGCGCCACCTTCGAGTAAATGGGTGGCGAAGGCATGGCGCAAGACATGCGGGCTGACCCGCTCTGGGGCAATGCCCGACCGCACTGCTGCGGCGCGTAACAGCTGGAACAGGCGCACCCGCGACATCGGTTTGTCGCGCACCGGGAACAACCAAGGCGTCGTTGCCGGCAATGTGGCTGTCCAGCGCGCCAGTGCTGTGCGTGACCGATCTGATAGCGGCACCAGGCGCTCCCTATCGCCTTTGCCCCGGATGATCAGAAACGGACGGTCGGGCGTGTAGGCCCGGCGGGGCAGTGTCACCAGTTCGCTGGCGCGCAAGCCTGAGCCATAGAGCAGCTCCACCAGCGCGAGCAGACGAACGGCGGCGTCAGGCGGCGCGTCGCCGCTAGCCTCAGTTTCCAGCAGCGCAAACAGGGCGGCAATGTCAGCGCTGCCCAGCAAGCGGGGGAGCGGACGCCGCACCTGTGGGCGCGCAACCATGTGCGATGGATCATCCGCGCGCAGGCCATCATCAACGCAAAACCGGTAAAAGCCTCTGACCGCTGATAATTTGCGCGCCAGTGACGCTGCTGACAGGTCGCCCCACCCGGCGACCATCGCGGCCAATGCCGCACCACTCGCACCGTCCAGACCGCCACCATCGCGCAGCACCGCCGCGGCCTGCATCAGGTCCCGACCATAAGCGAGCAGGGTATTGCGTGCGGCGCCGCGATCCGCCGCCATCATGTCAAGGAAACGGTCGATCAGCGCACGGTCGGCTTCGGTCACACCTGCGCTCACACCGCCGGTCACACTCTGGTCAGCGCCTCAACCGCGATCATCCGCGCCTCTGCGTCTAATCCAACCCGGCTGAGCGCAGCGACAATGTGGTAGAGGTGATAGGGCGGCAAGTCTCGCCAGTCGGCGGCTTGCAGGCCGACTGCAGCAAGCAGGGCGACCGTGCCCGCTTCACCGCGTGCGGCGGCGGCATCAATGGCGCGGGTCCAGCGGGTCTGCTGGCTGAGGTTTAAAGCGTATTCTTCCTGCAAAGTGCCGCTATCCGACCGTTCAACGCGCCCCAGTCCGATGAGTGCTGCTGCCAGTAATCGCGTCCGCACGCTATCCGGGCTGTCGTCGTCCCCAGCAAAATCGTCGACCGCAGCAGCATCGACGCCAACTAGCGCGCGCGGTGAGCCCACCGCTAGCAGCCCCCAGGCGGGCGAGCCGACACGCACCTGCTGCACCCAGGTCATGGCATTGCGATCCAGCCCGCCGGCAAACATCGCCGCAATCAGGCGCGCGGCCTCCGCTTGGTCGCGTTCGCCGGGACGGATCCGGGCGGCCGCGCGGGCGGTCAGGATGAGCCCGGCATAGCCGCGATCGGGCGCAGTTCTAGTGGCCAGCGCCTCAATCGCTGACACCCGATCACCGCCATTGGCCGCGACAAAGGCTGCGCGCAATTGGCGCCCCTGGTCGTCGACATCATCGGCGGGCGCGTCGAGGCTGACGGCGTAGCTGACCAGATCGACATAGGCGCGGGAGGACAGCATCCCGCTCCGTGCAGCCTCCGCCGCAAAGGGCATGCGCGTGGGTACCGGGATCATCGCGGCCTGCAGCGCCCAGGCGCGCATGGCCGGTGTCGCCGTGCGCCATAGCCGATCCGGGATGGCCACCCCCGCCGCCGTTGCCAAGCCAAAGCGCCACGGGGTGAGCCGGTCGACGTCATCCCACTGAATGGTCGCAGCCCGGCGTCCGTCTGCGCCCGCACCGATGATCTTTTCGGACAAAACAATGTCGATGCGCTGCGCAATCGCGCGGCGACGGGCGCGTTCGATGAGTGCTGACGCTGACCCCGATTCGCCATCAAGTGCCGAGCACATCGCCTGTGCCAGTTCCCACACCTGGTCGTGGTTGGGCGCATAGACCATCGCAGGTACATGCGGACAAATGCCCGCGGGATCGGCATTGGCGAGATAGGCCTGGAGTGCGGCGCTGCGCAAAGCGGGCGTTGCGCGTGAGGTATCCACCGACTGGACGATCAACCGGCCCGCCCGCGCTTCGCCCATCCGTAGCAGCAACAGTGCGCGTGCCGCTGCCAGATCAGCGCCGTTGATATTGGTCGGGGTGTCGGTTGCCGACAGCAAGCTGCGACGCAGCAGGATGTGGCCCCAGCGAGAGACCAGCGGGCGGCGCACTTCGCGCATCAGGATCGACAGCCAGCGGCCACCGCGATTGCCATAGGCGGTCGCGGCCAATCCGCCGGTTTCGGGCGTCAATGGCCCGATGCGGGTGAGCAATCGTCTGGAACCCGGTGGCAGGTCATAGCGTTGCGGCGGCGCGGCGGTGAGCGCCCCACCTTCGCCGGGCGG
Organism: Sphingomonas sp.; assembly: GCA_031422035.1. Taxonomy (GTDB): domain Bacteria; phylum Pseudomonadota; class Alphaproteobacteria; order Sphingomonadales; family Sphingomonadaceae; genus Sphingopyxis. The sequence continues at coordinate 10,137 of JANOPV010000215.1, forward strand.
CGTTGTGCCGGGTGCGGCGGGTGCCCCGGGCAGCGGGCGCAGCGCCGGCGCAATCGGCACCGTCAGGGGACGCGGGCCGGGTGTCGTCGTGCCAGGATCGCCCGGCGGTAGCGTCCGCGCAGGTGTCGGCGCTGCGGGCGGCGCAGGGGTTGGTGCTGATGGGCTCGCTGGCCGCGGTGCCGGCGTCGGACGCGCTGGCGTGGGCGCAGGTCGCGCTGGCGTGGGTGCAGGACGCGGTGCGGTGGGTGCAGGACGCGGTGCGGTTGGCGGCGCTGGTCTAGGCGCAGGCGTTGGCCGCGGCGCTGGTGTCGGTCGTGGGCTCGGCGTTTGCGGACGTGGCTGCTCTAACCCGGGCGGCAGGATCGATTCCTGTCCGGCAACCGGCCCCGCTATCGGCAGGATCACGACCATCGCGGTGCTGGCCACCAAAGTTGCCCAGCGCCTGCGGTGCCCGCCTTTCGCCTGTGTTTCGCCTGTCCGCGCCACTCGCAACCCTTATCGCCGCTTGCGGGCCATTGC
>JANOPV010000216.1:0-2131 GCA_031422035.1 Sphingomonas sp.
GAACTGATGCCCGTGATAGCGCAGCGCCAATGGCTGCTGCAATGTGCCGGGCAGCGGGGTAAAGCGGCCGAAGTGGCTGGTCCACTCGGCGTCACTTAACTGGTCGAGGCCGACGGACGCTGCCGCGCGGTCATTGCGCCAGCGCAGGATCGTCTTGGGAAAAGCCGCTGCTTTGACGGCTTCACCCATCGTCTGCAGTCGATCAGGGAAAGCGGCTTCGGGGCGATAGGCGGCGGGTTGCGTTGCGTCGGTCATGAGGCGATATGCGATGGCCATGGCGGTGGGTGCAAGTGCAGTGCGCGATCAGGGCGTGAAATGGAGCGACCATATCTGGTGGTCGGGGGACGGCATTCGCTTGCATGCCCGGGTTTATCCCGGCGATCCTGACGCATTGCCGGTGCTGTGCCTGCCCGGGCTGACCCGCAACGCTCGCGATTTCGATGCGCTGGCACCGATGCTTGCTGGCGCACGGACGGTTTATGCCATTGATCTGCGCGGGCGTGGGGACAGTGGGTATGCCAAGGATTCGCTGACCTATGTGCCGCTAAGCTATGCGCAGGATGTCGCGGCGTTGCTCGCGGACCGGGGTATTGACCGATTCGTTACCGTCGGCACGTCGCTGGGCGGGATCGTTTCGATGCTGCTCGCGGCGATGCTGCCGGGCAAGGTTGCTGGCGCGGTGCTCAATGATGTCGGCCCGGAAATCGGCGCGGCGGGGCTAGATCGTATCCGCGGCTATGTCGGGCAATCGAGCAGTTTCCCGACGTGGATCCATGCGGCGCGCGCGGCGGCGGATGCCAATGCCGATGTCTATCCGCGCTGGGGGCTGGAGGCGTGGCTGACCTTTGTAAAGCGCACCCACCGGATCACGCCCGAGGGGCGGATCATTGCCGATTATGATGGCAATATCGCGCAGCCGTTCAAGGTGCCGGGCGGCGAAACCAGCGGCGATCTGTGGCCCGCATTCGCGGCGATGCAGGCGGTGCCGACGTTGATATTGCGCGGGGCGCTGAGCGACATATTGGCGGAGGCGACGGCGCAGCGGATGCTGGGCGCGCTGGACAATGGGCGGTTGCTGACGATTGCCGACGTGGGGCACGCGCCGACGCTAGATGAGCCCGAAGCGGCGGCGGCGATTGCGGCGCATGTGGATGCGATTGGCGGGTGAGTTTGCGCATTCTTCACTGCCATTCGACCTTTGATCTGGGCGGAAAAGAAGCACGGGCGGTGCGGATAATGAACAGCTTTGTGGAAGTAGCCGAACATTTTATACTGACCGCGACTCCGGGCGCCACCGCCGCACGGTCACATATTTCCTCAAATATATCAGTGACTTTTCCCGATGACGCGCCCAGCCTGATGGGAAAACCGTCGATTGCCCGCTATCATTCACTTAGCCGCTATATGGCGGGCTTCGATCTGGTGCTAACCTATAATTGGGGGGCGATGGACGCGGTCGGCGCGCGGCGGCTATTCCCCGCAAACCAGCCACCGTTGATCCACCATGAGGACGGATTCAACGCCGATGAGACGGTGCGGCTGAACTGGAAACGCAATGGTTTCAGACGGCTGATGCTGCCGACGGCGCACGCGCTGGTGGTCCCGTCGCAACGATTGGCGACCATCGCGCGGGATGTGTGGGGGCAGGCCGCGCGCACGCATCTGATCCCCAATGGCATCGACATGGCGGCCTATACCGCCCCGCCGCCGCCGGACTCACTTCCCGGCTATGTGCGGCGTTCTGGCGACATTTTGGTCGGAACACTTGCTGGTTTGCGCCAAGTGAAGAACCTGCCGCGGCTGGTTCGCGCGGTCGCGGCGCAGCCGCCGCATGTCCGGCTGGTGATCGTCGGCGAGGGGCCGGAGCGCGGCGCGATCCTGGCTGAGGCATCACGGTGCGGCATCACCGACCGTTTGCTCATGCCCGGCTTTCTGCCCAACCCCGCCCAGGTCGTCGGCCATTTCGATATATTCGCGCTGTCGTCGGATAGCGAGCAGGCGCCGATTTCGCTCATTGAGGCGATGGCGGCTGGCAAGCCAGCGGTCAGCATGGCTGTTGGCGATGTCGCGAATATGGTCGCCCCTGCCAACCGGCCATTCGTCGCGCCCGACGAGTCTGCGTTTACCGCCG